>JAGXBI010000354.1 GCA_018971155.1 Burkholderiales bacterium | reverse complement strand
TGCCGGCACCGCGCGCGCGCAAACGCAGCAGATCACGTTTTTGCTGCCGGCACCGGCCAATATGATCGCCTTCGCGCCGCTGATGCTGGCCGACAAGCAGGGCTATTATGCAAAAGAAGGCCTGTCGGTGCGCTTCATTACCGTGCAGGGCGGCGCCGAAGTCGGCAAGCAACTGGCCGCCGGCAATGGCGACCTGGGCGATGGCCTGGGCGATACCCCGATCATCCTGCGCCAGAACGGCATTCCGATCAAAGGCGTGGCGTTGTTGGGCGGCCGCACGCTGCACCAATTGGTCACCCGCGCCGATGCCAATATCAAGACGCCGGCCGATCTCAAGGGCAAGACGATTACCGTGCTCGCTTATCAGGACACCTCGTTCTACGCGACGCTCGCCGTGCTGGCCAGCGCCGGCCTGAGCCGCAATGACGTGCACATCCAGGCGGCCGGCCCGGCGGGCGTGTGGCAGCAGGTTGCCGCCGGCAAGGCGCAGGCATTGGTGGGCGTGCCCGAGTGGGGCTTCGACGTGCAAAATGCCGGGACCAAGGTCGTCATGACTTCGACCGACAAGTATTTCCCGGGCATGGCCCAGGCGATCCTGGCCTCCGACAAGACCATCGCCGAGCGCCCGGCGATGGTTGGCAAATTCGTGCATGCGACGCTGACGGCGTTGGCCGAGATCATGAAGGACCCCGCTGCCGCGGCAAAAGCCTATGTGGCCGCGGTGCCGTCCTACAAGGGGCACGAGGCCGAAGTGCAGAAGGTGTTGACCTACTACGCCACCGACGTCTATCCGGGTCAGAAAACGCTCGGCGCGTTCGATCCGGCGCGCGTCGAGAAGCTGCAGGACTTTTACGTCAAGGAAAAAGTCGTGAGCAAAAAGACCGATGTGAAAGACTTGTTTACCAATCAGTTCGTCAAATAAGCACGGAGCCCGCGCCATGGCAAGCGACCCCTCGACGATGCTGCTGACGGTTTTCCTGAAGCACGATCAGTCGAACAATCTCGACGCGTTTCAGTCGCGCCTGAAGGCCGCCGACTGGTGGGAGCGGTTTCCGCCCGAAGGCGCGCGCGTGGTGTCGTGGACCGTGGCGATGGGGTTTGGCCAGATCGTCACGCTGGAATTGCCGCCGGCCCTGCTGCCGGTGGTCAACCTCGAGCTGGAGCGCTCGGCCTGGGGCGTGTTTCGCACGGAATGTTATCCCACCTATGATTTTGTCCCGGTGCGCGAACGGATTCGCGAGCGGGTTCGCAATGGAGGTCAATGATGGAACGTTATCTCGAGCCGCATCAGGCGCGGCTGCGTCCGCCGACGCAATATGAAAGCCTGCTGGGCGATTCGATCGAGCGGGCATTTGCCCAGGGCATCGTCGAATTGCCTGGTCTGATCGCTTATCTGAATCAGGCCGGTCCCGGACCGCAGGTCGGCACCGCATGGACCGAGCAGAATTTTTGCCAGGAAATGGCCCGTCTGGGTCAATAGGCCGCCGCGGAGAGTTTCATGAAAACGAATCAACAGCAAGATGTGACCGATGCCGTCCTGGAACGCGGTCTGGTGAATTTGTGGTACCCGATCTGCCCGTCGAATTTGGTCGGTCATGAGCCGGTGTCGTTGCAGCGGCTGGGCCGCAAGATGGTCTTCTGGCGCGACCAGGAAGGCCAGGTTCGCGCGCTCGAGGACCATTGTCCGCATCGCGGCGCGCCGCTGTCCAAGGGCGTGGTGCTGGGCGATCGCATCCAGTGCGGCTATCACGGCGTGCAGGTGCGCTGCGATGGCGTGGTGACCAGCGTGCCGGGCAGTCCCGGTTGCAAGCTCGAAGGCTCGCGCGCGGGGCTCGGCTTTCACGTGCGGGAGCAGGCCGGCGTGATCTTTCTCTACAACGCCACCACGAATATCGATACGCCGCCGCCGCTGAATCTGCCCGAGGAGCTGACCGGCGACGCGTACTCGTCGTTCATCTGCTACACGGAGTGGAAGGGCGACTACCGCTACGTGCTCGACAATGTGATGGATCCGATGCACGGCACGTACCTGCACAAGCAGTCGCATTCGATGGCCGCAGGCCAGACCACTGCGAATTTCCGCATCCGCGACACCGAGCACGGCTTTATCTTCGAGAAAGAAGGGCAGCGCGACGTCAACTTCGACTGGACCGAGTGGGCCGACACCGGCATCCACTGGATGCGCCTGGAGATCCCCTATCCGAAGACCGGCGGCCCGGGCGGCAACTTCATCATCATCGGCAGCTATACGCCGATCGCCCCGAATCTGGCCGCGGTGTTCCATTGGCGTTGCCGCAAGGTCAGCGGCTGGCAGCGCGACGTGTGGCGCTTCCTGTATCGCAACCGCCTCGAAGCGCGCCATTGGGCGGTGCTCGAGCAGGACCGCGAGATTCTCGAGAACATGGAGCCCGACGCCAACCAGTACGAGCACCTGTATCAGCATGACATGGGGATCGTGCGCCTGCGGCGGCATCTGCGCAATCTGGCCAAGGCTGAACTCGAGCGGTCGGAAAAAGCATGAGCGCCAGTCACGATGCCGCGCGCGGCGCGGTGCGCATCCGTTGCGCGAGCGTGCCCGAGGCGCCCACGGCGACGTGGAGCAACGGCATCGTGGCGGGCAACGATATCGTGCTGTCGGGCATGACCGCTCATCCGGCTTCGCGCGATGCGGCGAGCCCATTGTCGGCGTATGAGCAAACGCTGCTGGTGCTCGGCAAAGTCAAGGCGCTGGTCGAGGCCGGCGGTGGCACGCTGGCCAACGTCTATCGCCTGGTGGTGTACGTCACCGACATCGCCGACAAGGACGAGGTGGGGCGGGCGCGGCAGGAATTTTTCGCCGACATCGTGGGGCGGGGTGGCGCCTACCCGTGCTCGACGCTGGTACAGGTCAGTGGCCTGGTGTTTCCGGAGCTGCGCGTGGAGATCGACGCATTCGCGCGCCGCGACATCGATATGACTCGGCTGGGCTGAGCGCGTCGCGCGGCCCGCAAGACGGTAGAAGGCAGGACGTAACATGAGCAGTGCAAATAATCTGTCGGCAATGATCCGCACGCTGCGCTACGAGGCGCGCGGCATCATGAGCGTGGAACTGGTGCCGACCGAAGGCGGCAGCTTCCCGCCGTTCGAGCCCGGCGCGCATATCGACCTGCACCTGTCGAGCGGGCTGGTGCGCAGCTATTCGCTGGTGAATTCACCCGGCGAGCGCGATCGTTACGTGCTGGGCATCCTGGCCGACCCGAAAAGCCGCGGCGGCTCGCGCTTCATTCACGATAATTTCCGCGTCGGCATGACCGTGCAGATCGCACCGCCGCGCAACAACTTCGCGCTGGTCGAGGACGCCCCGCACACCGTGCTGATCGCCGGCGGTATCGGCATCACGCCGATCCTTTGCATGTATCGCCGGCTGAGCGAACTCGGGCGCAGCGTGGAGATGCTCTATTGCGCGCGCCATGCCGCGCAGGCGGCGTTTGTCGACGAGCTGCATGCGCTCGGCGGCAAGCTGACCTGCCATTTCGACGAGGCGCATGGCGATCGTCCGGCCGATCTCGCCGCTTA
>JAGXBI010000030.1 GCA_018971155.1 Burkholderiales bacterium | reverse complement strand
TGCCGTGCGGCGTCGTGCGCCCTGCCGAGGCCGCGCAGACGCGCTGCGGCTGGCTCGACAACCCCACGCCCGGCAACTGGTGGCTCGACGACCGCGACGGCTCCTGGACCATCGGCACGATGGGCGGCCCGCAGGCGCAGGGCATCGACCGCATTCCGGATGCGAGCGACGCCCAGTTCGTTGCGACCAATGGGCCGCACGGCTACAGCTGCGCGTGCCTGAAGGTGGTGGTCGACAAAAAGGATATGCGGGTCGTGAGAATTCTGTCGGCGCGGCAACTGCCGCTGGCAACCTGCCGCGCCGACACCAGGTTGCCGAAGCCGCCGCAGTAGTTGCGAATGGTTAGCGCGGCGCCGGAGCCATCAGCGTAGCCCCCTGTCCGGGGGGCAGCTGCTTGCCGATCGAGCCGGTCATCTCGAAAACTCCGTCTGGGCGATTTGCCGCGCCGTGGCGACAAAAGCGCTCAGTACCGACGAAGGGCTGGCGCGCGTCCAGGCCAGGTAGGTTTGGCTGAGTAACTGCTGCTCGCGCAGCGGCCGATAGACCAGGTTGTCGAAATGAAGGCGTTGGACTGAGGCCGGCACGAACGTGATGCCAGCGCCCGAACTGACCAGGCCGAGCGCCGTATAGACCTGTCCCACTTCCAGGAAAATGCGGGGAGCAAAGCCGGCCAGCGCGCACAGCCGCATGATAATGGCGTGGTAGTCCGGGGCCAGGTGCTGCGTGTAATTGATAAAACGCTCACGCGAGCAATCGGCAACCGAAACGATGTCTTTGGCCGCCAAAGGATGATCGCTCGGCGCGACCAAGACGAACGGCTCCTCCAGCAGCGTCTCTTTCGATAGACCGGCCAGATCAGTCACGGGGCGAACAAACGCCAGGTCGATGTCTCCGCGCCGTAGCGCCTCGACTTGGTCGACCACGGGAAACCAGCGTAATTGCACCTCGACCATCGGATGCCGTTCCTGAAAGGCTCGCAGCGTCGGTGGGAGCAGCGTGTAGGCAATTTGCTCGAAAAAACCTATTGCAAGCGACCCGATTTCGCCGCGTTGGGCGCGTTGTGCTTCGACGACGGCCGAGTCGGCAGCCAGTAAAACCTGCCTTGCTTTTTCCAGGAAAACCCGTCCAGCGTCGGACAGTTCGATGTGGTGGTGCGTCCGGTTGAGCAGCGTGACGCCGAGCTCTTCCTCCAGATCCCGGATTTGCCGGCTAAGCGGTGGCTGCGCCATGTGCAGCCGCGCCGCGGCTTTGGTGAAATTCAACTCCTCCGCCACCGCAATGAAGTACCGCAGGCGCCGCAAGTCCATGGCAATACCCAAAAGGTATGAATAACCGACCAATTATATATTTTACCGATGGCTATTTGACCTCTAAGCTCGGGAACCGTGGCGTGGTCTCGCGGGCATTTGCCGGGCCATGCCATGAATCTGGGCAAGGCGAAGCGCTGCATCGCCTTATGTGTCGGGGGCTCATTGGTTCGCCTTGTCGATGAGCACTCCGGTGCGCCATGAACGGCTGTTTCACGGGAGCGCTACCGGCCATGAAATTTTCGAAAAATCAGCTCGACGCCTATGAACGCGACGGATTCCTGATCCTGCCCGAGTTATTCACGCTCGCCGAGGTCGACGCCATGAAGGCCGAACTGCGCCGCATCCAGGGTATCGACACCGACCATCTCGTTCGCGAGCGGACCGGCGGAGTCGCGAAGACGATCTATCGTGTGCACGAAGCCGACGGCCCGACGTCCTCCGCGGTTTTTCATGCAGCCTCCCGCTCGCCTCGGTTGCTCGAGCCGGCGCAGCAATTGTTGGGCGAGCAAGCGTTGTACGTTTATCACACCAAGTGCAATCTCAAAACCGCCATCGATGGATCGGTATGGCAGTGGCATCAGGACTACGGCACCTGGAAAATCGATGGCGTGCCCCGGCCTACGCTTACCACGGCGCTAATCATGCTTGACGAGCCGACGCAGGCTAACGGATGCCTTTATTTCATTCCCGGCAGCCATAAGGAAGGCAATCTGGATCCCGTGTTCGACGATGGCACTGCGTATAAATTCTGGGTCGTTCCCAAACCGGAGCTGCTCGAGATCATGGCGCGCAGTCCGGAGCCGGTGCCGATCATCGGCCGGCCGGGGACCGTGGTGTTCTTCGATTGCAACATTCTGCATGCCTCCGGCCACAACCTGTCCAGGCACGATCGCTGGCAGGTCTATGTGGTTTTCAATCCGGTGACCAATCAACCCGTGGCAGTGCCCAGGCCGAGACCAGATTACGTGCGCTCAACGAACTTCGCGCCGCTTGCGGTGGGCACCGACGATATCCTGGCTGCGCATGCGGCGGCGGAGGCATCGGTATGACGACGCCTCATCGCCCCGTTCTCTCCCAGGCACAACTTGCCGAATATCGGTCGCGCGGCTACCTGACTTTGCGCGGTCGGCTCGATCGAGCGCTATTGCAGCGGCTGACTGACGTCACGGATCGTCTCTGGGAGGCCGGCTGCACACTTGAGACGCCGACCCGCCATTACGATCTGGACGCCGAGCATCGGCCCGGCAAGCCCCGCATACGCAGAATCTCGAGTCCAACGGAACTCGACGATGTTTATGTGCAGGCCGCGTTCGAATCCGTTCTCGGAGATATCGCCGCCGATCTGGTCGAAGGCGCAGTCAAGTTCTACCATGCCAAAATCAATTTCAAGTTGCCCTCCGGCGGCGCTGAAATCGGCTGGCATCAGGACTGGCCGGTGTTTCCGCATACCAATGCCAATCTCGTGGCGTTAAGCGTGCCGCTCAATCCTTCGCGCGCTGGCAATGGGTGCTTGCGGACGATTCCCGGGACGCATCGCCAGGGGCCGCGTAGCCACTGGGCGGCCGGGAAGTACGTGCTGAACTGCAACGCCAGCGTCACGGCCGATGAGTTGGCGCTGGCCGAGGACAGTGAACTGGACCCTGGCGACATTGTTGCTCACCACGGTCTGACGGTTCATGGTTCGGGCCCGAATTTGTCAGACGCGATGCGCACTACGCTGATCATTCAGTATGCCGCGGCCGACGCCTTTGCTTACACGGCACCGGTGATCGACAGCCGGCATCGAAATCACATGGTACGCGGCCAGCCAGCCACTCACGCGCGCGTGGAGGCCGGCTCGATCGAGCTGCCGCCCGATTTCAGCGCCGGCTATTCATCGATTTACTCGTTGCAGGGCAAGGCGTCCTGACCGGCGGCACGCTCGCGCGTGCCTCACGCATCGGGATAAAAATCCACGACACGCCGGTACTGGCTTGGCATGACGCCCAGGTGCTGTTGAAAGAAGCGCGTGAAGTGGCTTTGCGCGCTGAACCCGAGAGTATCGGAGACCAGGGCGATCGAATGGTCGGTTTGGGCCAGCTCGCGCACCGCGCTCTCCATGCGCAGGACGTTCGCATAGACGTGCGGCGTGAGCGAGGTGCATTGCTGGAACAGCTTGAAGAAATGCGCTCTCGACAGGCACGCTTCGCGTGCCAGCCGCTCGACATCGATGGGTGCACCGAGGTTGTTGCGCATGTGGTCAACCGCTTGCCGGATGCGGCGATCGTAGGTCGCGAACGCGCGCCCGGTTGGTGCGAGTACTGGCCGCGAGCCGCAGATCGGCCCGATGATTTCCAATACCAGGCCACACAGCGTCGATGCCAGCACGGTCTCATTGGGTTGCTCGCCAAACAGCATTTGCGAGGCCAGTTCATCGATCCGGCGCCTGATCGCGGGCGAAATCCTTGCGCTGGGTTCAGGGAAAAATCCGGGCTGGCCGGCCCAGCGTAACCCACCCTCGAGCGAGAGCAACCAGGCCGGTTCGATATAGAGAGCGAGAAAGACGGTGCGCGGAGCGTCGGGCCGCGGCTGAACGTACGCGTGGGGCTCCCACGCATTGACCATGACTGCGCTGTCGTCGGTCAGGGGCTGCAGTTCGCCGCGCACCGCAAAAAACGTGTCCGCGCCGCCGGCCTTGAGCAGCACGTGGCATTGCGAGTGCGCATGCGTGACCAGCGGGCGGTCGACATCCAGCAGCGCTACCCGTCCGAATCGTCCTTGGTATTCACGTATTGCAGCCGACATCCTCAGCTCCCGGAGAAGCATTTTGCACAGCGCCTGATGGGCCATTTTGTCACGGTTTCATGCCCTTGGCGCAACCCGCCCCGGTGAGCCTCGACGGCGCTGAGCATCATAAAAAACAGACTTTTGGGTAAATTTTCGTACCCTTGGCTAAGGACGGTGCGCGTCGCCTTGGATACGCTGGTGTGTCGCATGCGGAACAGCTCGTGTGCGCGCTGCATACCCATGCTTACAGGAGACGCAAGATGACAAAAGATGAAGAAATCGCGCAACGTTCTTATCGGTTTCGCGATGAATATATAGCGGCCACGCCGAGCTGGTACCGAGGCGAATTGCACTTGGCCTTCACGCTGATATTTACCGGCGGTGTGCTGCTGTACTCGTTGCTCCAGATACATCACTCGACACTCGGCCAATGGCTGATGGTGATCCCGTTTTTCCTTTTCGGCAACTGGGCAGAATGGGCTGCGCACCGCTATTTGCTGCACCGGCCTACCCGGTTGATGAAGGGCGTCTATAAGCGGCATGTGTCGGTTCATCATCAATTCTTCACTCACAAGACGCTTGAATACGATGGCCAGCGGCACTGGCGAGCCCTGCTTTTCCCGCCGTTTGCGCCAGTGCTGTTCGTTTTGTCGGCCCTGCCGGCGGCGCTGCTGGTCGGTTATTTTTGGTCAGCCAACGCGGGCTATATCGTTATGTTCACCATGGCCGCTTATTACCTCATGTACGAAGGCCTGCACACACTGGCGCACGTCGTCGATAGTCCGCTGCTCGACCGCCTGCCGCTGGTGAATACCGTGCGGCGCATGCATGTGGTGCATCACCATCCGGAACTCATGGGCACGCGCAATTTCAATCTGACCTTCCCGATCTGCGACGTGCTGTTCGGCACCAGCGACCTCGACAAGGGCCTGTGGGCGACGCTCTTCAACGGCATGTCGAACGATGCGGTCAAGCCGGAGGATCTCAAGAAAATGCGGGGCCGGCCAGGTGCCGCCACATCGTCGAATCCAGCGGCACCGCTCGATTCGACGAGATCCAATTAGGGCGCGCATGCACCTAGCGGGGGTGGACAAAGCCCCCACTGCCGGCGGTCACAGCGCTTGGGCGCCGGCAACGCCGGCATTCAGGCAAATATGCTTTAGTTCGGTGAAGTCGGCCAGCGCCTCGTACCCATGCAGCCGCCCCAGCCCGCTTTGCCGGTAGCCGCCGGTTTCTGCCTCCGCAAACAGGCGGTTATGGTCGTTGATCCACACCGTGCCGTTGCGTAGCGCGCGCGCTACGCGCATCGCGCGGGCTGCGTTGTCGGTCCATACGCTCGCCGATAAGCCAAACACAGCGTTGTTCGCCTTTTCCAGCGCCTGCGCTTCAGAGCCGAATGTCTCGAGCACCAGGAACGGGCCAAAAATTTCCTCTTGGCAGAAGGAGGCGTTCGGATCGCTATGCTCGACCAGCGTAGGCGTGAGAAACGCGCCGCGTTCGTATGGACCGTCCAGGCGCTGGCCGCGCAGCAGCACTGCGTCGGCGGTGTCGCATGCGTTAGCCACGGCATTTTCTACGGTTGCGCGCGCGGCAAAATCGATGAGCGGGCCCATATCGGTGCCTGCGACCGATCCCGGCCCTGTGCGCAACGCGGCCAGCGCGCGGCACAGGTGCTCGCGCATTGCCTCCGCGCACGCTTCGTGCACGAGCACGCGGCGCGCGGCCGTGCATTGCTGGCCTGAAATTATCGTGGCCGCGCGCGCCAATCGGGGCGCGACAGCCGCCACGTCCGCGTCGTCGAACACCACGCAGCAAGATTTGCCGCCCAGTTCAAGCGACAGCTTCTTGACGCTGTCGGCCGCGGCGGCCATGATTTTCTTACCCGTGGCTGTCGAGCCGGTGAAGCTGATCACGTCGACGTCGTGCGATTTGACCAAGTGCTCGGCGGCGGCAACCCCAGCCTCGCCGACCACGTTGACGACCCCGGGGGCCAGCCACCGGCTCTCGAGCAGGCGCAGCATCGCGGCATTGAAAAGCGTGGTCTGCGCCGCGGGTTTGACGACAACGGTACAGCCCGCCGCCAGAGCGGGCGCAACCGAGCGTACCAACAGCACTGCCGGCGCGTTCCACGGCACGATGATGCCCGCCACGCCAGCCGGTTCGCGCAGGATGGTCGAGAACACGCCGGGTTCCGGTTCCAACGCGTGACCGGGTATGTGCCGTGCGAGACCGGCGTAGTAACGCACTTCAGAAATCGCCGCGGCAATTTCGCCGCGCGATTGCGCGATCGCTTTGCCGTTCTCTTGCGTCAACAGATCAGCCAGAGTCGCGGCCTCGCTCTCCAGCGCATTGGCCCATGCCAGCAGCGCATTCTGGCGAGTCCGTGCGTCTTGCGGCCACGTCGTGCGATCGAAGGCATGGCGTGCGGCGGCGACCGCAGCCGCGCACTCGGGTATGCCGCCATCGGCGAAATAACCGATGGTCTCGCCGGTCGCCGGATCAATGCTTGCGACGGTTGGTGTGCCGATCCATTGCCCGCCAATCCAATGTTGGACTCTCACGTCGTGTTTCTCCTCGTACAGATGGTGCGATAGGCGCCACCGCTGCTAAGCGGACTGGCCGAACTTCAATGCGGGCGGGTTGGCAACGCGATGAATTTCCTCGGCGATGATGCCCATGAGCGCCTCGGCCGCATTGCTCAGAGGGCGGCGCGGATGACTGATGCGCGTGATGTGACGCACGATTCGCGGTGCCAGAATCGGATGAGCGCGCAGCGAGCCGTCCTGCACGCCCCGTTGCACGGCAATGCGCGGCAAGATCGTCGCGAATCGAGTCGATTCGACGAATTTGACGATGGTGCTGAGCGAGTCGATCTCGAAGCGCGGGCTGAGCAGCATGTCTTCGTGCTGCGCGTGCGTGTCGAGCACGCCCCGCAGGCCATGACGCTTGGTGGGCAGTACCAGCTCGAGGCCCGGTAACTTCGCCAGCTCGATTGAGGCGGGCAGCTCCGGCCCGTGCCTGGCACTTGTGACGAGCACCATTTCCTCATCAAGTAAATGCTGGGTGTCAAGTGACAGCCGGGCACGCGGCTTATTGATGATCGCCGCATCGAGTTGGCCGCCCGAGACCCCGTCGATGAGCGTCGCGCTATAGCCGTCGGCCACGGTTACCTCGACCTGCGGATACAGCGTGGCGAAGCGCGATAACGATTCCGACATCACGCTCTCGGTGACCGAGGCGATCACGCCGATCGATACATGCCCGGTGATCATTTCGGCGCGCTGTACCAGTTGCTCCCGCGCGTGGGAAATGTCTCGCATGATCGGTAAAAAAAGTCGATACATCAGCCGGCCGGCGGCCGTCGGCGTCATGCCTTGCGGGCTGCGTTCGAAAAGCTGCTGGCGAAGTTCTTCCTCGAGCCTGCCGATCTGCATGCTCAACGCGGGCTGCACGATGTTCAGCCGTTTCGCGGCGCGGGTGACCGAACCGTCTTCGAAAAGCGCAATGAAGTACTGGATTTGCCGCAGATCCATAAGGCACTCGCGAGAATCAATAATCACAAATTATTATTATTAAGTTAGTAAAAATCAAATAATATTTTTTTGGAGAATATTAAAAATATAAGTAAGCTTATGATTTTTATGCAAATAATAAATATTTTTCTATGTCGTCTCGTCTCGCATTGGGTATTGGGGAAATCATTAACATCATAAAAAATGATTAAAAACATCAAAAAACAATATTAGAAGTTATGGCTCGATCTGCTTAGACTTATCTCCAGTCGACCCCGCCACTCACCGTGTCGCGGAGCGATAGCGGCAAGGCAAACGGCTTTGTCGGCATGCGGGGCGTATTGCTGTTGGATTTAACTGTGCCAGCCTATCGCTACGGGTTCGCTGCTGGCCGATTAGGAGGGTTGGATGAGTCATTTTCAAGCCGGCGCCATGCCACTCACGCTGCGCAGCTGGCTGAAGAAACTGGCGCAGACGGACCGCTTGGCGGTTGTTCGCGAGAATGTGCGGCTGGAGCACGAGTTGGCGGCAATCGCCAAAAAATTGGACGGTCGCCAAGCCGCCTACTTCCCGCTTCCGGGCGGTCATGCCATTCCGGTGGTGAGCGGCTTCATGGCGCGGCGCGCCTGGATCGCGGAGGCCATGGGCATCGACGAGTCCGCGCTGCTGCAGCACTTTCGCGACGCGGTGGAACATCCTTTGCCGAGCCGTGAAGTGGCCGGCGGCGAAGCACCTTGCCAGGCAGTTTGCCATACCGAAGCGATCGACCTTAAAGCCTTGCTGCCGATCCCGACGCATAGCGAGCACGACAATGGCCCGTACATCACCGCGGGCCTGGTCATTGCGCGCAATCCGGTGACCGGCATCCAGAATGTTTCAATCAATCGCATCCAGGTGCATGCGGCCAGACGCATGGCGATTCTGATGCTGCCACGTCATCTGCTGGCGTTCTATCGGGCAGCCGAGAAAATGGGCCAGGCGCTGCCGGTGGCCATCGCGATCGGCGTCGACCCGCTCACCATGCTGGCCTCTCAGGCGATTACCCCGATCGATTCCGATGAACTGGAGATCGCCGGCGCGCTGCACGGCGCCCCGCTGCCGGTGGTCAAGTGCGTGACCAGCGACGTGCGGGTGCCCGCCCAGGCGGAGATCGTGATCGAAGGGCGCCTGCTGCCGAATGTGCGCGAACCCGAGGGCCCGTTCGGCGAGTTTCCGAAATACTACAGTGAGCGCGAGAACCGCGAAATCATCGAGATTGACGCGGTGACGCATCGATCTAAACCGATATATCACACCATCGTGCCAGCCGAGATGGAGCATTTGCTGCTCGGCGGCATCCCGCGCGAGGCGTCGCTGCTCTCGCACCTGCAGCGCAGCCACCCCGGCGTGACCGACGTGCATTTGTCGGTTGGTGGCGTGTGCCGCTACCACCTGTATATCAAGCTCGCCAAGAAGCACGAAGGCGAGCCGAAGAATGTGATTTTGGCGGCGTTCGGCGCGCACTACGACATCAAGCAGGTCATCGTGGTCGACACCGACGTCGACGTGCATGATCCGGTCGAAGTCGAGTGGGCCGTCGCCACGCGTTTTCAGGCCGACCGCGATCTGCTTGTGATTGCCGGCGCGCAGGGCTCGGCGCTCGATCCGTCGACCATCGTCAAAACCGGTGGCGCCGGCAACGATCCGGTCCCGGGCTACCGGCAAGGCATTAGCGCCAAGATGGGGCTCGATGCGACTAAACCAGTCGTCTACGACTCGCATGTCTTCACGCGCGTGCGCATTCCCGGCGAGACCGACGTTGATCTGGCGGCCGAGGTTCGCATGCCTGCCCAGCCGATGTGGGACGCGCTGTTCGGTGAGCAGGCCTAAGCGATGGCGACGCCCCGCAAAATCATCGTCGGCATCACGGGCGCCAGCGGCGCCGTGCTCGGCGTGCGCTGCCTGCAGGCCCTGGCGCGCCTGGACGGTGTCGAGTCGCACGTGATCGTGTCGTCCTCGGGCGCGCTGACGGCAGCCCAGGAACTGGGCATCAAGCGCAGCGACATCGAGGCGCTGGCCGACGTGGCCTACAGCGCGCGCGACATCGGCGCCGCGGTGGCCAGCGGCTCGTTCCTTACCGCCGGCATGGTGATCGTCCCGTGTTCAATGAAGACACTGGCAGGCATCGCCAACGGGTTGGCTGACAACCTGATCGGCCGCGCGGCCGACGTGATGCTCAAGGAGCGCCGGCGCCTGGTGCTGGTGGCGCGCGAGACGCCGCTCAATCTCGCCCATCTGCGCAACATGGCCGCGGTGACCGAAATGGGCGCCATCGTGATGCCGCCCGTGCCGGCCTTTTACACGCGGCCGCAAAGCGTCGACGACATCGTCAATCACACCGTGGGCCGGCTGCTCGACCTGCTCGGGCTGGAGCACGCGGAGCTGCCGCGGCGCTGGGCCGGGTTGAGCGACAGCCTGGCCCGCCTGCCGGAGGCATGAACGTGGATCAACGCGTGAATCCGATGAACGATACCGTGGCCGATGCGACGCGGCCGCATGTAGGCCGTTCAACGGCGCGGCTCGAAGATGCCGCGATACTGACCGGTCGTGGGCGCTACGGTGACGATCTCGCCACCAAACCTGGCACGCTGCATGCCGCCGTGCTGCGATCTCCGCACGCCCACGCGGTGTTGGGCGCGCTTGATGTGACCGCGGCACTGGCTGCGCCGGGTGTGCGAGCGGTACTCACCGGCGAGGACGTCAAGGCGTGGTCGCGGCCGTTCGTGGTAGGCGTCAAGTCGCCCATGCAGCATTATTCGCTGGCCGTTGACCGCGTGCGCTACGTCGGGGAGCCCGTCGCGGTGGTGGTCGCGCAGTCGCGCGCGATGGCCGAAGACGCACTCGATCTGATTAAAGTGACCTACGATCCTTTGCCGCCGGTGGTCACCATCGAGGCGGCGATGCGCGACGACGCATCGGTGCTGCACCCGGCCGTCGGCACGAATGTACTCAGTGACCGGCTTTTCAGTTACGGTGATCCGGACGATGCATTCGAGCGGGCGCCGCACCGCGTGTCGCTGCGCGTGAACTATCCTCGCAATTCATGCACGCCGATCGAGTGCGCGGTGGTGATCGCAGAGCGCCTGGCCGGCGACGAGGGGTATGACGTCACCTCTAATTTCATGGGGCCGTTTTCGCTGCATGCGGTGATGGCCATGGCGTTGAACCTTCCGGCTAACCGTCTGCGCCACAAGGCGCCGCGCGATTCGGGCGGCAGTTTCGGCGTCAAGCAGGCGGTGTTCCAGTACGTCGTGCTGATGTGCCTGGCGGCCCGCAAGGCCGGCGCGCCGGTCAAATGGGTGGAAGACCGGCTCGAGCATCTGAGCGCGGCTACTTCCGCGACGGCCCGGCTTACCGATATCGAGGCTGCCGTCGAGCCCGATGGCAGCATCACGGCGTTGCGCTATGACCAGATCGAGGACTGCGGCGGCTACCTGCGCGCACCCGAGCCGGCGACGTTCTATCGCATGCATGGCTGTCTGACCGGCGCGTATGCAATCCCCCACCTGAGCGTGCGCAACCGGGTCGTGCTGACCAACAAGACGCCGACCGGGCTGGTGCGCGGTTTTGGCGGACCGCAAGTTTATTTTGCGCTGGAGCGCCTGGTCCAACGCATTGCCGTCGAACTCGGACTCGATCCGCTGGACGTGTATCGCCGCAACTTCGTGCCGGCCGATGCGTTTCCCTATCGCGCCACGGCCGGCGCGCTGCTCGATTCGGGCAATTATCAGGAAGTCCTGGCGCGAGCCCTGGCCGACGGTGGCTACGACGAACTGGTGCGCCGCCGCGATGCGGCGCGCGCGCAAGGTCGGCTGTACGGCATCGGTTTCGCCGCGATCGTCGAGCCATCGATTTCCAATATGGGCTACATCACCACGGTGTTGCCGCGCGAGGCGCGCGAGAAGGCTGGGCCGAAGAACGGCGCGATCGCCTCGGCAACGGTGAGCATCGATTTGCTGGGAGGCATTGTCGTCACCATTGCGTCGACTCCTGCAGGGCAGGGGCACATGACGGTGTGTGCGCAGGTGGTGGCCGACGTGCTTGGCGTGCGGCCGGAAGACGTGGTGGTGAACGTCGAATTCGATACGCAAAAGGACGCCTGGTCGGTGGCCTCGGGCAACTATTCGAGCCGCTTTGCCGGCGCGGTAGCCGGTACCGTGCACCTGGCCGCGACACGCCTGCGCGACAAGCTCGCACGCATCGCCGCGCCCCAGCTTCACTGCCAAGCGAGCGAGGTGGTGTTCAGGCAGGGACAGGTCACGTCCGGCCAGGCGCCGGAGCGGGGCATGCCGTTCGGCCGGCTCGCGAGCGGGCCGCACTGGTCGCCGCAGATGTTGCCTCCGGACGAGGAACCGGGGCTACGCGAGACCGTGTTCTGGACTCCGGCGCAGTTGGAGGCGCCCGATGCGCAGGACCGCGTCAACACGTCGGCGGCCTACGGTTTTGTGTTCGATATGTGCGGCGTGGAAGTCGATCGCGCCACGGGGCGCGTGAGCATCGACCGTTATGTCACGGCGCATGACGCCGGCAAATTGCTTAACCCGGCACTGGCCGACGGACAGATTCGCGGCGCGTTCGCCCAAGGGCTGGGCGCCGCGCTGTTCGAAGAGTTCCGCTATGGCGAGGACGGCAGCTTCCGCTCGGGGACGCTGGCTGACTACCTGATTCCTACGACGTGCGAAGTTCCCGACCCGATGATCGTGCACCTCGAGACGCCGTCGCCTTTCACGCCGCTGGGGGCCAAAGGCTTGGGCGAGGGCAACAATATGAGTACGCCGGCGTGCATCGGCAATGCGATCGCTGATGCGCTGGGCGTGGCGGACATCACTTTGCCAATGACCCCGGCGAAAGTGATGTCGCTCATCGGCATCGACGATCCGCCCCCCTCGCAAGCGCAATGGCAAGCCGCCTTGCCGCCGGCCAAGGGTGGCGGCAAGGCGCTGACCGCGCGCGGCTCGGTCGATCTTGCCGCGTCGCCAGAGGCGGTCTTCGCGGTACTGCTCGATCCGCAGGCATTGGCCAAGGTCGTGCCGGGTTGCCACGGGCTTGAACGCACTGCCGAGAATTGCTATCGCGCCGACGTCACGGTCGGCGTGGGCATGATCAAGGCGCGCTATGCCGCCGAAATCGCGCTGTCCGAACTCGATCCGCCGCATCGCCTGCGCCTGACGGGAACGGGACTGTCGTCGCTGGGCACAGCGCGCGGCACCGGCATGGTTGAGCTGGCGCCGCATGGGGCCGGTACGCGATTGACCTACGACTACGAAGCCGAGGTGTCCGGCAAGGTTGCGGCAGTCGGAGCGCGCATGCTCGAAGGCGCCGCGAAGATCGTGCTGCGGCAACTTTTCGAATCGCTCGGCCGGCAGGTTGGCGGCGCAGCGTCCAAGCCGGGCCTGTGGACGCGCGTCAAGCAATGCGTGCTGGCGTGGCTGGGAGTCAAGCGATGAAACCGGTGTCCTTTGATTACGTGCGCGCGGACTCGGCGCAAGATGCGCTCGATGTGCTCGCAGGGCATGGCGAGGATGCACGTATCCTCGCCGGCGGGCAGTCGCTCATGGCGGTGCTGAACATGCGCCTTGCGCAGCCGGCGCTGCTGGTTGATATCTCGCGCACGCCCGACCTGGACTACGTGCGCCTGGACGGCGAGCGGTTGGTGGTCGGGGCGGCTGCCACGCAAGCGAGCGTTGAGTGGCGGACCGCGCTGGCCAGCGAAGTGCCTCTGCTCGGGTTGGCCTTTCCCTGGATATCCCATTTCCAGATCCGCAATCGCGGCACAGTCTGCGGGTCGGTCGCGCACGCCGATCCGAGTGCCGAGTTGCCGCTTGTGCTGGCCGCGCTGGGCGGCGAGGTGGTCTTGCGCTCGCGACGGCAGCGCCGCGTGCTGGCCGCCGGCGACTTCTTCCAAGGCATGTTGATGACCGCACGCGCGCCGGACGAGCTGATCGAGGAGGTTCGCTTTCCGTTACGGAAAGCGGGCGAGCGCTACGGCTTCGCGGAATTTTCGCTGCGTCACGGCGACTTCGCGGTGGTCGCATGCGCGGCGGTGGTGACCGATACGGCGATCCGACTGGCGGTAGGCGGGGTGGCCGACCGGCCGGTGGTGGACGTCTGGCCCCGGCTGGTCGGAGAGGATTTGACAACGGCGCTGAACGATTTGAGCTGGCGACTGGGCGCGCAAGACGATACGCATCTGAGCGCGCAGTATCGCCGGCAACTGGTCCGGCAATTGGGAAGGCGCGTGATCGAGGAGGCAAAGTGAGCAAAGTATTTGGGCGTGAGACGCGCCAGTCGATTGCGCTGGTGCTCAACGGCGCCAGGCGCTCCGGGTGGTGCGAGCCGCGCACGCTATTGTCGGATTTTCTGCGGCATGAGCTGGGTGTGACGGGCACTCATGTCGGTTGCGAGCATGGCGTGTGCGGCGCGTGTACGGTGCGGGTGGACGGCGTGGCCGCCCGCTCGTGCCTGATGCTTGCGGTGCAGGCGCAGGGGCGGCGGATCGATACGGTCGAGGGCTTGCAGGACGGTGAGCGCCTGGGTGACCTGCAGCAGGCGTTTCATCGGCATTTCGCGCTGCAGTGCGGGTTTTGCACGGCTGGTATTTTGATGTCATGCGCCGATTTTCTGGAGCGCGTACCCGATCCGAGTGAGGCGCAGGTGCGCGAGATGCTGTCGGGACACCTGTGCCGCTGCACGGGATATGCGCCGATTATCGCGGCGGTGCTCGATGTGGCTGCGCAACGCAGGGTTAAACGGCAAGCACCCGAGGTGGTGCATGTTTGACCTAGGCCGCACTTTTCTCCAAAGCGTCGAGCGCAGCCCCAATGCGCTTGCGGTGGCTGACGGCGAGATCTTGCTGAGTTATGCGCAATGGTTCGACAAAATCCGCAGCGTGGCCGCCGGGCTGCGCGAGTTGGGTGTGGGGCATGGCGACCGTCTGATCGCCATCCTGCAAAATCGCTGGGAAATGGCGACCTTGCATTGGGCGTGCCAGTTCACGGGCATCGTCATCACGCCGGTCAATTGGCGCGCCAAACCCGAGGAGCTCGAATATTGTGTGGCCGATGCCGGCGCCAAGGCAATTGCTTTCGAAGGCATCAGCGCGCCAGCCGTGGCGGGTAGTGCTGCGGCGCAAGCGATTGTCCGCATTGCGCTGGACGGCGCGCCGGGCGCCACCTGTCATTTCGATACGCTGCTCGACGCGTCGCAAGTGAGTGCCGATACGCTGCTGCCGAGAGCCGAAGCGGATGATGTTTCGCTGATGCTCTACACTTCGGGCACCACCGGCAGGCCCAAGGGCGTACCGCGCCGGCATCGCCACGAGCGCGCCGCCGCGCTCGCGCACGTGGCGCAAAACTTGTACGAGCGGGGCGAGCGCACGCTTGGCGTGATGCCGCTTTATCACACCATGGGAGTTCGCTCGCTACTCTCGATGGCCTTGGTCGACGGGTTATTCGTGTGCACGCGGCGCTGGAGTGCGGCCCAGGCGCTGCGCGAGATTGAGGCACATCACGTGAGCTGCCTGTATCTCGTGCCGACGCTTTACCATGATCTGCTGGCCGATCCGGCCTTCAAAAAAACCGATTGCTCGTCGGTCGAAAAACTCGGCTTTGCCGGCGCGCCGATGAATGATGCGCTGTTGCGGCGCCTGGACGAGGCGTTCAAGCCACGCCTGTTCGTCAATCACTACGGTTCGTCCGAGGTGTACACCTTCAGCATCAATCAGGATGCCGTGTCCAAGCCCGGCAGCGCGGGCCGCGCCGGCGTGAACACGCGCTTGCGCGTGGTGCGCCTGCAGGCGGTTTCGCCGGATGACCTCGCCGCGCCCGGCGAGGAAGGGCAGATCATCGTCGACCTGCGTGGCGATGAAGCGTTCGAAGGATATTGGCATCGACCCGACGCCGATGCGAGGTCGCTGCGCGACGGCTGGTATTTCACCGGTGACACCGGTTTTATAGACGGCGACGGCGATCTCTATGTGAGCGGGCGCATCGACGACATGATCATCAGTGGCGGCGAGAACATCTCGCCGGTCGACATCGAGTCGGTTCTGTCGCTGCATCCGGCGGTCGATGAGGTCGCCGTGGCGGGGGTGGCCGACGAGCGGTGGGGGCAGCGCGTGGTGGCTTTCATCAAACGTCGCGGCAACGTCGATCAGGCCGGGCTGGATGCCTACTGTCGAGCCTCCGATCTGGTCAATTTCAAGCGGCCGCGCGAGTACGTATTCGTGGTCGACATACCGAAGTCGCCGGTCGGCAAGATTTTGCGGCGCAAGTTGTCCTCGGGCGAGTTCGAGCGGGAGCCGGACGTCCCGCCGACATCCGGCCAGGGCGGCGACGCCACCCATTGATTCAAGTTCACCGAAGGAGCCAATCATCATGACCGAACTGAGCCACCACGGCCAGGCCCAGCTGCAAGCACTGGATGGTTTCACCGTTGAGGTCGATGCCGAGCGCGAGCGTGCCGACATCATCCTGGGGCGCCCGCCGTTCAACATCGTTTCGATGCCGCAGCGCGACCAGCTCTGCGCGGTATTCGAGGCGCTCGAGCGCGACGAGCGCGTGCGTGTGATCGTGCTGCGTGCGCAAGGCGAGCATTTTTCCAGCGGCGGCGACATCAAGGGTTTTCTCGAGGCATCGCCCGAGCATGTTTCGAAACTGGCGTGGAACGTTGCCGCCCCGGCACGTTGCAGCAAGCCGGTGATCGCCGCTAACCGCGGCTTTTGCTTCGGCGTGGGTTTCGAGTTGTCGCTGGCGTGCGACTTCCGCATCGCGACGGTGACTACCCAATACGCGCTGCCCGAGCAAAAGCTGGGGCAGATCCCTGGCTCGGGCGGCTCTGCGCGCCTGCAGAAAATGGTGGGCATCGGCCGCACCAAGGACATTGTGATGCGCTCGCGGCGCATCTCTGGCCAACAGGCCTACGACTGGGGCATCGCAGTGGATTGCGTCGCCGACGCAGCGCTGGAGGCCGCCACCGACGCGCTGGTCGACGAATTGCGCGCTTTCTCCCCACTGGCACAGCGCACCGCCAAGAAGCTGTTGAACGACACCGAAGACTCACCGCTGTCGATCGCCATCGAGTTGGAGGGGCATTGCTACAGCCGCCTGCGCAGCTCCGACGATTTCCGCGAAGGTGTGGAGGCGTTCCACGGCAAGCGCAAGCCGGGCTTCCGCGGATCCTGAAGCAGTCGGCCTGCGAGGCAACGGCGGCGCGCTGGCGTGCGCAGCAATCCGAGCAACCATGGAGCAGACGGCAGGAGACCCTGGTGCAAAACGGCGGTAGGTTTGATTACATCATTGTGGGTGGCGGTTCGGCCGGGTGCGTGCTCGCGAATCGGCTGTCGGCCGACGCTTCGCTGCGGGTAGCGTTGCTCGAGGCGGGCGTTGACACGCCGCCAGGGGCTGTGCCGGATGAAATTCTGGACAGCTATCCGCTGCCGGTATTTCACGGCGACACGTACGTTTGGCCGACATTGAACGCGCATGCCACGCGCCAAAGTCTGCTTCCGCGGCGCTACGAGCAAGCCCGAGTGATGGGCGGCGGGTCGAGCATCAATGTGCAGGCCGCCAACCGGGGCCTGCCGCGCGACTACGATGAATGGGATGCGATGGGCGCCAACGGCTGGGCGTGGGCCGATGTATTGCCCTACTTCCGCAAGCTCGAGCGCGACGTCGATTTCGACGGACCGTTGCACGGCGCGAGCGGCCCGGTGCCGATTCGCCGAATCTTCCCCGACGCTTGGCCGCCATTTTGCACGGCGTTCGCCGACGCACTGGCGAAAGACGGGTTTCCGGCACTGGCCGATCAGAACGCCGAATTCGGCGATGGGATGTTTCCCGCCGCATTCTCGAATTTGCACGACCGGCGGGTGTCGACTGCGCTCGCTTATCTCGATGAGGCGACGCGTCGGCGCGCCAATTTGACGATATTCGCGCGCACCACGGTCGAGCGTATCGTGATGCAGGATGGCGGGGCGCGGGCGGTGGTGGCGCGGGACGCCGCCGGTGTGAGCCTGCGACTGGATGGGCAGCAGATTATCTTGTCGGCAGGGGCCTTGCAGTCGCCGGCGCTGCTCCTGCGGGCCGGCATCGGCCCGGCCGGCGCTTTGCAGGCGCTGGGCATTCCCGTGGTAGCGAATCGGCAGGGGGTCGGACGCAACCTGCAGGATCATCCGACCCTGACCTTTTGCCACTATCTGGCGGCGCCCTTTCGCTTGCCGGCCGGGCAGCGGCGCGCCAG
>JAGXBI010000353.1 GCA_018971155.1 Burkholderiales bacterium | reverse complement strand
CGTGCAACCGCTCGGCTGATTTTATTTGCGTCGGTACGCGGCCGGCAACGCTCCACTGGGGGCGCATGCGCACGCGTTTTGGACCAGTCTCCCATCAACGGGCAACTCGAGCGGGGCGGCGACGCGTTTCGGGCCTAGAATGCCGGTATAGGCATGTGCAGGCGGCGGCGATGCGCCGTCGCTCCCGCCAGCGCTGCTTCACCGGAGGGATAACCATGTTGCCCCGTCACGTGGTGGATGGCCGGTATTTTGTCGAGACGCCGCTCGAGGGGCGCGTGCCAGTCGTTTGCGATTCGCCGCATAGCGGGATCGTGTTCCCCGCCGATTTTGCGACGGTCGCCCCGCTCGAGGCGATCTACACCAGCTGGGATGCCCACGTCGACGAACTGTGGGCAGAGGCCCCGCGGTTCGGCGCGGTGTTGCTGGGGGCGCTGTTTCCGCGCGCGTATATCGATCCCAACCGGGCAATTCATGATATCGATCCGGACTTGCTGGCGCAGTTGTGGCCGCATGATGCGCGGCCGGGCGAATGCAGCCAGCGGGGCATCGGCCTGATCAGGCGCTACGCCGCGCCCGGCGTGCCGATGTACGACCGCCGACTAAGCGTGGCCGAAGTCGAGCGCCGCCTGCACGACTACTATCAGCCGTATCGGCAGGCGTTGAGCGACGCGCTGGAGCAGGCGTGGCAGCGCGACGGCATGGTGTGGCACCTGAATTGCCACTCGATGCGCTCGCGTGGTGGCAACTTGAATCGCGACAGCGGGCAGGCTCGTCCCGACGTCGTGATCGGCGACAATCACGGCAGCAGTGCCGATCCGGCGTTTACCCAATGGGTCGTATCACGGTTCGAAGCGATGGGCTATCGGGTTGGGGCGGATCCGCTTCATCAGGGCGGGGATTTGATTCGAATTTACGGCGATCCGCAGCGACAGCGCCATAGCGTGCAAATCGCGATTAATCGCGCACTTTATATGGACGAGACGACGTGCGAGAAGCACGAGGGGTTTGACGTCGTTCAGGAAAATATCGGTCGCTTCCTACGCGAGTTGCGCGACTTCGTCGCGCAGCGGGGCTCGGCGTGAGGCGCGTCCTGCCCGCACCATAAACAAAGTCCCGCGCTAGCGGGACCTCTGGGTGCCCAAACCACACGTTCAGGCCTGTTTGCCCAGCGCCCGGTTCAGCAGCTTGTCGAGTTCCGCGTAAGATGGCGGGCCGACATACTGCTTGAGAATCTTGCCGTCTTTGCCGATCACGAAGGTGGTCGGCGTGAGTTGCACGTCGCCGAATTTCCTGGCGACGCTGCCATCGGAATCCATCGCCACCATGAAAGGTAGCTGACGGGATTGTGAGTAGTTGGCCACATACGTCGGCGAGTCGTAATTCATGGCGACTGCGATGAATTTCAGGCCGCGGCCTTTGTATTTATCGTAAGTCTGCACCATGGACGGCATTTCCTGCATGCAGGTCGTGCAACTGGTCGCCCAGAAGTTGACCAGATAGACCTTGCCCTTCAATTGGGCGCTATCGATCTTTTGTCCCGAGAGCAGGGTGAATGTGACGTCCGGCGCCGGCTTCCGGCCAGTGAACGCAAGGTAGGCGGTCATGGCGATAATGACAGCCACCGCCGCGGCAAGCAGTTTTCCCAAAGAAAACGGGCGTGAGGAAGTTGTCGTCATTGTCGTTCTGCAAACAGTCAACTCAAGGCAAATAATTCTACTCTGAATTGTAGCTTGCCGCGAAAACCATACTGGCCGTGGCGACGCAAGCTTGACGGCCGTCATGGAAATGCCGGGGCCGGCGGGGCATGAACATATTGTCGCGTACGCCGCCGGGCGCTGGCCACGTGATGGATAATGCAATTTTACGGGGAGGGGCGGGTGACGCGATTATTTTTCCGGCGTTTGGCACTTCAGCGGCTTGCCGCGCTCGGGTGCCTGGCAGGGTTGGCGGCTTGTTCCCCCCACTACGATTGGCGTGTCGTGCAGTCCTCCGAGGGCGCCTACAGTATCACTTATCCAGCCAAACCCAGCAGCGACGCGCGCGAGGTGCATCTGTCGACGGGAGTATTGCCGATGCACATGCAGGCAGCGCGGGTCGACCAGGCCTTATTTGCAGTGGGTGTGATCAAGCTGCCGAGTGCGGACGTCGCCTTGCGCACCCGCGTGATGGCCGATCTGCAAAAGGGCCTGCTTGCCAACCTGGGTGCCGCGCAATCGCAAGTGCAGACGGTGCAGATTCGCGTGGCCTCGCAGTCGCCGCCGTTCGTGACCGGCACGGGAGTGTACGCGCAGGGTCATGGTGTCGACGGCAAGGAGCAGCGCTTCGTCGATGCGCGCTTCGTTGCGTATGGCGACCGGGTCTATCAGGTTGTCGTGCTCGGCGAAAAGGCGCCGCCGCAAGAGCAGATCGAGCAATTCTTCGACTCGTTCACGCTCGAGTAATCGGCGTGTCGCGAATCCAGCGCCGCCGTCACGGGCCAGGCGGTTCGATCGCTTTTGCCCGTGGAGATCATTTGACCGAGACGGCCCGTCGATATTGAATCGCTTCCGCGATGTGGGCGCTGTCGATTCCCTCGGCGTCATCCAGATCGGCGATCGTGCGTGCGATTTTGAGCGCCCGGTGATAGGCGCGGGCTGACCAGTGCAATCGATTTGCGGCGTGACGCAACATGCCGGCCGCCGTCGGCGTGGGTTGGCAGTACCGCTCGATGTCCCGCCCTTGCAGCGCGTGGTTGGGCTTGTCCTGGCGGGCGAGCTGCCGGCTGCGGGCCGCGCCGACCCGGCGCGCGATGTCGCTGCTCGACTCGCACGCGGGCTGGTTCACCAAATCGTCGGCGCTCAGTGCGGGTACCTCGATTTGCACGTCGATCCGGTCGAGCAGCGGCCCGGACAAGCGACCCTGGTAACGGGCAACGGCTTCCGGGGTGCAGCGGCAGCGGCCCGAGGCATGGCCAAGATAGCCGCAGGGGCAGGGGTTCATGGCCGCGATCAGCTGGAATTCGGCGGGAAATTCCGCCTGCCGGGAGGCGCGCGAGATCGTGATGCGGCCGCACTCCAGCGGTTCGCGCAAGACCTCCAGAACCTTGCGGTCGAATTCCGGCAATTCATCGAGAAACAGGACGCCGTGGTGGGCCAGGCTGATTTCGCCAGGCCTTGGCGTGCCACCCCCGCCGACGAGCGCCACGGCCGATGCGGTGTGATGCGGCGCGCGGAACGGACGCGCGCCCCACCGGGTGGGGTCGAAGCCTTGCGTGCTCAGGCTGAGCACGGTGGCGACGTCGAGCGACTGCGCTTCGCTCAGCGGCGGCAGGAGGGCCGGGAAGCGGGTTGCCAGCATGGATTTCCCGGTGCCGGGCGGGCCGATCAACAGCGCGTGGTGTCCGCCGGCGGCGGCAACTTCGAGGGCTCGCTTGACGGGCGCTTGCCCTTTGACTTCGCTCATGTCGGGATCGTCGCAGACGCACGCCGGCGCCGCCCGGCGGTGGGCGGCGAGCCGGTCGCCGTCGTCGCGGGCCGTCAGGTGCGCGCAGACCTCGAGCAGCGACCTGGCGGGATAGACGGTCGCGCACCCGACCAGTGCCGCTTCGT
>JAGXBI010000029.1 GCA_018971155.1 Burkholderiales bacterium | reverse complement strand
TCTTAAACGGCTGCGTGAGCACCTCAAGCGGCTCACCAACGAAAAACGACCCGACCGCAAATGCGATCGGGTCGTCAAATCGCGACCCCTCCGCTACACCGTTCGGTACCTACAAAAAGACCTTAACTGAACGGCATTACGGTCGAAACCGGCTTTTTTCATGCTCGCGCGACAGCGCGCGTGCGTTCTGGCATCAGTCGGTGCCGCCCACGGCCGGCTCGCCATGGCCGGTTGCATCCTCGCCAATGGCGCCAGCCTTGCGCGCCTCGTGGTGGTGATCGGCCGCCAGGAACATGTACATGGCGGGCACCACGAACAGCGTGAACAGCGTACCGATCGACAAGCCCGTGAAGATCACCAGCCCCATGGCGTGACGGCCGGCCGCGCCGGCGCCGGAGGCGAATACCAGCGGCGCGACGCCCAGCACCATTGCCGCGGTGGTCATCAGGATCGGACGCAACCGCACCGCCGCAGCCTGCTCCAGGGCCTCGCGCTTGCTGCGTCCGGCCCGCTGCAATTCATTGGCGAACTGAACGATCAGGATCCCGTGCTTGCTGATCAGCCCCATCAGGGTCACCAACCCGACCTGCGTATAGATATTGAGCGAGGCGAAGCCGATGTTGATGAACAGCAGCGCACCGAACAGGGCCATCGGCACCGAGACCAGGATCACGATGGGGTCGCGGAAGCTTTCGAACTGCGCGGCCAGCACCAGGAACACGATGATGGTCGCGAACAGCAGCGTGTACACGAAGCCGCCCGATTCCTGCTCGAACTGACGCGATGCTCCGGAGAAATCGACCGAGTAGCCGCTGGGCGCGACTTCCTTGGTGATCTTGGTGAGGTAATTCAACACCTCCGCTTGCGATGCGCCGGGCACCGAGACGCCCGAGATGGTCGCCGAGTTCAGCTGCTGGAAGTGATTGATCGACTCGGGCACCACGCTGGTTTTCAGGCTCGCTACCGTCGAGGCTGGAATCACCGCGCCGTTTGGCGTATGCAGATAGTAATTCAGGATCTGCGACGGATTGAGCCGGTCGACCTGCAGCACTTGCGGGATCACCTTGTAGGAGCGCCCGGCGATCGAGAAGTAGTTGACATATCCGCCACCGAGCGCGGCCGACAGCGTGTTGCCGACATCCGCATCGGTCAGGCCGAGCGAGGCCACCTTGTCGCGGTCGACTTCCAGCGTGCTCTGCGGCTTGTCGATCTTGAGGTCGCTGTCGACGAAGAAGAACATGCCCGAGGCCCGAGCCTTGGCGAGCACCTGCTGCGAGACGTCGTTCAGGTTCTGGAACGGCTCGGTGGTGGTGATCACGAATTGCACCGGCAGGCCTTGCGAGCCAGGCAGCGGCGGGAACTGGAACGCCGCGACCTGGGCGCCAGCGATGTGGCTCCATTTCTCCTGCAGTTCCTGCTGCAATTGCATCGCGCTCTTTTTGCGCTGATCCCACGGCTTGAGCAATACGCCGCCGATGCCCTGGTTGATGGTCGGCACGCCGGTCAGCTGGAACATTTGCGCGTATTCCGGAATGCTCTTGGCCGCATCGAAGACCTGGTCGGCATAGCTATCCATTTGCTGGATCGTCGCGTTGGGCGGGCCTTGCATGTGGGCGAGCACGATGCCCTGGTCTTCCTGCGGTGCCAGTTCGGACTTCGAGGTCATGAACAGGTACACGGTGCCGGCCAGCAGCAGCGCGCCCATCACCACCAGCACGACCCAGGTATCGAGCAGGCTGCGCAGCACGCGCTGGTAGCCATGGTGCACCCGCTCGAACTGGCGATCGATGAACTGCACGAAGCGCCCGGATTCCTGCTGCGCGCTGAAAAAACGCGAGCACATCATCGGCGAGAGCGTCAGGGCGATCACGCCCGACATCGCGACGGCGCCGGCCAGCGTGAATGCGAACTCGGTGAACAGCGCGCCGGTCAGGCCGCCCTGGAAGCCGATCGGCACGTACACGGCCACCAGCACCACGGTCATCGCCAGAATCGGGCCGCCCAGTTCGCGCGCGGCCAGCAGCGCCGCCTCGAGCGGCTTCTTGCCTTCCTCCTTCATGTGGCGGTCGACGTTTTCGACCACGATGATGGCGTCGTCGACGACCAGCCCGATCGCCAGCACCAGAGCCAGCAGCGTGAGCAGGTTGACCGAATAGCCGAGTACCAGCATGACGAAAAAGGTACCGATCAGCGACAGCGGCATTGCCACCACCGGGATGATCACCGCCCGCAGGCTGCCGAGGAACAGGAAGATAACCACCGTGACGATCAGCAACGCCTCGATCAGCGTCTTGACCACTTCCTTGATGGAGGTGTTCACGAAGTCGGTGGCGTCGTAGACGATCTTGCCGGTCAGCCCGGTCGGCAGCTGCGCCTGAAGTGCGGGGAATGCGTCGCGCACGCGCTTGGCAACGTCGAGCACGTTGGCGTCCGGCGCCGTTTTGATCCCGATGAAGACCGAGCGCTTGCCGCTGAAGGCCACACTGAAGTCATAGTTGTCGGCGCCCAGCGTGACGTTGGCCACATCCTGCAGGCGCACCAGCGCGCCATTTTTAGACTTGACGACCAGGTGCTTGAACTCGTCGACCGAATGCAGGTCGGTGTCGGCCGTCATCTCGACGCTGACCATCTGCCCCTTGGTGGTGCCCAGGGCCGCCAGATAATTGTTGTTGGCCAGCGCCGTGTACACATCGGCCGCCGTCACGCCGTGCGCGGCCATGCGCTGCGGGTCGAGCCATGCGCGCAGGGCGAATTGCCGCCCGCCGAGGATTTCCGCGGTTTGCACGCCCTGGATCGAATCCAGCTTGGGCTTGACCACGCGCAGCAGGTAGTCCGTCACGTTGTTGCCGGGCAGCACATCGCTGTAGAAGCCCATGTACATCGTGTCGGTGGTCTGCCCGGTCTGGACCGTGATGACCGGTTGCTGGGCCTGTGCCGGCAACTGGTTGCGCACGGCGTTGACCTGCGTGGTGATCTCGGTCAGCGCGCGGTTGGCGTCGTAGTTCAGGCGCAGCGTGGCGGTGATCGTCGAGGTGCCGCTGGTGCTGCTCGATGACAGATAGTCGATGCCCTGGGCCTGGGCGATCGAGGCCTCCAGCGGCTGCGTGATGAAGCCGGCCACCGTGTTGGCATCCGCGCCGTAATAGGTGGTGGTGATCGTCACCACCGCGTTTTCCGTGCGCGGATATTCGCTGACGGTCAGGCTCGAGAGCGACCGGATCCCCAGCACGAGGATCAGCAGGCTGACCACCGCCGCCAGGACCGGCCGCTTGATGAAGATGTCCGTGAAATTCATCGCGGGGTTCTCACTGTTCCTGCGGCGTTGGGTTCGGCGAATCCGCCGGCAGCACCGAGTTATTGATGATCAGCGGTGTGCCGTTCTTGAGCTTGAGCTGACCGCTGGTGATCACTTCCTCGCCGTCGGTCACGCCTTTCTCGATGGCCACCTGATCGCCGCGTGTGGCGCCCGTGGTGACGAACACCTGCTGCGCGCTCGGCATGGTCTTGCCTTGCGCGTTCGGCTTGGTGCCTGCCTTGGCGATGAACACCGTCGCGCCATACGGGTTATAGGTGATCGCCGTTTGCGGCAACGTCAGGTAACGCTGCGGCGTGCCGACATCGACCTTGACGGTGGCGTACATCCCCGGCAGCAGCTTGCCCGCGCGATTGTCGATCTGTGCCTCGACCTGGACATTGCGCGTGGCGGTGTCGACCAGCGGGTTGATCGAGGTGATCTTGCCGGTGAACGTCTTGCCCGCGTAGGTGTTGTTTTGCAACGCCACGGTCTGGCCGATCGCCAGCTTGCTGAAGTCTTGCTGCGGCAAGGTGAAGTCGGCGTAGAGCGTGTCGGTGTCCTGCAACGTGACGATCATGTCGCCCGGATTCAGGTACTGGCCAGGGTTGACGGTGGTAATGCCCAGACGGCCGGAGAAGGGCGCGCGGATCGTCTTTTTCTCGACGACCGCCGCTTGCTGGGCGGCCTGCGCGCGCGTACTGCGCAGGTTCGCTTCGTCGGCGTCGAGCGTGGCCTTGGCGATGACCTTCAGTTCATATTGCTTCTTGTCGCGGTTGTAGACCGTTTGCGCGAGATCTGCCTGGGCCTGCAGCGCGTGCAACTGGGCGATGTCGGAATCGGCATTGAGCTGCACCAGCACCTGGCCGGCCTTGACGTGGCTGCCCGACTTGATGTGCACCTCGCGCACCAGTCCGGCGATTTCGGTGGTCACGTTGACGCCGCGCACCGCGCGCAGGCTGCCGACGGCCGACAGTTGCGGCTGCCATGTCTGGTAGCTCGCCTTCATGGACGTGACGGTGACCGGCGGTGCCGAGTTGGCCGCCATGAACTTCTTGATCATGGCCGCTTTGAAAAGATTGAAGCCGACCAGCGCCCCGAGCAACACCAGGACGCAGATCAGCATGATTGCCATGCGCTTCTTCATCGATTCTTCTCCATGGACGCTTTGGCCGCGTCTGCTTGCTGCGTTTGTTTCGATTGGTCATGCCACCAGCCGCCGCCGACCGCCTGGAACAGGGCGGCCGTATCGGCGTAGCGTGCGGCCTGGGCCTGCACCAGATTGACGACCGATTGCTGGTATTGACGCTGCGAGTCGAGCAGCGACAGATAGCTCACCGCGCCCAGCCGATATTGCTGCTGGCTCAGATCGAGCGAGGCCCGCGCGGCGCGCTCGGCGTCGGCCTGTGCATTCAGCGCGTGCGCATCGTTATCCAGCGCGCGCAGCGTGTCGGCCACGTTCTGGAATGCCTGCAGGACAGTCTGCCGGTATTGCGCGGCGGCCTGGTCGTAGGCGGCCTCGGCTGCGCGCTTTTGCGACAGCAGTTGCCCACCGTGGAACAGCGGCTGCAACAATCCGGCGCCCAGACTCCAGATCGCATTGCTGGCGCGGAACGCGCCGGCCGGGGTCAGGGCATCCGTGCCGTAGCTGCCGGTGATGTTCAACTGCGGATACATCTCGGCGGTTGCCACGCCCACCTTGGCACTGGCCGCGTGCAGTGTCGCATCGGCCGCGAGGATGTCCGGGCGCTGCCGCACCAGCGCCGAGGGCAGGCTTACCGGCAGGTCTTGCGGCAGCGAAAAGTCGGACAGGCGGAATTCGGGCAACGAACCGTCCGACGGCGGTCGGCCCGCCAGCACGGCGATCTGATGACGGGTGACGTCGAGCGCTTGCCGCAGCGGAGGCAGCGCGGCGAGTGTTTGCGCCAATGTGGTGCGCTGCGCCAGCACGGCGGCCTGATTCACGCCGCCGAGTTCGAATTGCCGGCTGAGCAGGTCGAGCTGATGGCGTTGGTCGCCGGCGATGCGCTCGGTGGCTTCGATCTGGGCGCGCAAGGAGGCTTCCTTGATGCTGGCCGTGACGAGATTTGCCGTGAGCGCCAGGTACGCGGCCTGCCATTGGTAGCGCTGGTAGTCGACCTGTGCGCCCAGGGCCTCGAGCTGGCGGCGCGCGCCGCCGAACAGATCGAGCGAATACGACACGCTGACCGAGGCGTTGTACAGATTGAAAATCGAATCCCTGCCGGGTTGGCCGATCGTCAGTCCCGAGGTCTTCTGCCGCGACGCGCCGAGCTTGGCGTCGAACGCGGGAAAGAGCGCGCTGCCGACTTCGGCGTTGAGGTTTTCCTGGGATTGGCGCAGGGCTGCCTGTGCGGCGGCCAGCGTCGGGCTGTTATCCAGCGCCTGGCGAATCAGCGCGTCGAGCGGGGCGCAATGAAATAGCGTCCACCATTGCCCCGGAATGTCCTGTGTCGCGACAAAGTGCTGCGCGTGGCCGGCGTCGCCCGCCAGACCCTGGGTCGCCACCGTTTGCGCCGGCAGCGGGGTCGCCGTGTACTGCTTGCCCGGCGGCGGAGCCGGCGTGCGGTAATCGGGCCCGACCGCGCACGCTGCGAGCGACGCGCCCAGGGCGATGACCGTCATCGCTCTTATTGTCTTGTGCGCGCCAGGCCGGCGCTGCCGGCCGCTGGCACGTTCCAGTCCATCACCCATCCGCTTGCTCCTGATCACAACCGGTTCCTTGTATGAACGCAATCGTCATGCCCTCGTCGCATGACAAGCGCCGCACATTGCATCCGACCGGCTTATGACTTTATCGCATGGAATGTGGACACTACTGTGTTTTTCAACAGCACTTGCGAGTGCGAAGACTATCGTAAATTCGGGATGATGAATAGAGGCTTACGAAAAATCTTAAAGCGCTCATGTGTCTGTTTCACACAGCGGTTCATTAGTAGGCCGATATAGCACTTGACGAAACGGGAAATTTCGTCGCAAGCGGCCGCGCATGGCGCCCGCAACATCGGGATTCGAACTGCCGGCATAACGTGCAGGGGCTTGATTCAGCGCCTTTTCGATGCAACCGGGCGGAACGGGGCGGGGCAGCGGCTCTGCTTGAGCCTGCTTATGTAGAAGAAAGATTCAAGTGAGCGGCCCGTTGCCGGCTTACGTATTTTCGTAATACAAATTTCCGTAGCTGGCGCGAGCAAAGCCGACGGAATCCTAAGAGGTGGTCGCCGCCGTCGGCGCGCGGCGAGCGGTGTTCGGCTCGAGCATATAGCTGCCGCGCCCAAGGCGCTTGGCTTGGTACATCATATTGTCGGCGGCTGCCAGCAGGCGGTCGGCGTCGAAATTGCCATCGCACAGGGCGATGCCGACAGACACGCTCAGCGAGCACTCCTGTCCCTTGAGCAGCAAGGGCTGGGCGACCGCGTCGATACATTTCTGTGCCAATTGCCGCACGGCGTCCTCGGCCGGGGCGGCGAAGTCGCCGGCCACCAGCACGAATTCATCGCCGCCGACACGCGCCAGCGTATCGTTTTGGCGCACCACCGCCGTCAGGCGCCGGGCGATTTCCTTGAGCGCATCGTCACCGGCGTCGTGGCCCAGCGTGTCGTTGATCGGTTTGAAACCGTCCAGGTCGAGAAACAACAGGGCGACCAGCGTACGGGTGCGCGCCGCGCGGGCCAAGGCGCGCGGCAGGCGTTCGGCCAGCAGGCTGCGGTTGGGCAGGCCGGTGAGCATATCGAGGTGCGCCAGGCGCTTGAGTTCGGCCTGGCTGGTTTCGAGCTTGGCCAGCAGCCGGTTGAACGCTTGCGTCATCTGGCCGACCTCATCGTCGCGCACCACCGGAAGCGGCCTCAACGGCGATTCGCCGCGAGTCATGCGCCGTGCCTGCTCGGCGGCACGGTGCAAAGGCCTGAGCAACCAGGTCACGGACAGGCCGACGCTCAGGACGACCAATGCGATAGCGGCAAACCCGCTCCAAACGATGACTCGGCGAATGGGCTGGATCGATGCCAGCGCGACCGAGGTGGGCAAATGCGCGACCACGAACCAGCCGGTACTGGGCACCGAGGCTATGCCTGAAATTTCCTCGACCCCTTTGGCATTGATGGTGACGCCGCTGCCGCGAAATCCCTGCATGGCGCGGTCATGCAGAGGATTGACGCCCGGCGCCGGAGTCGGCTTGAGAACCATGCCGGGGTCGGTCGACGCGACGAACAATTTGTCCTGCGGGGACACCAGCAGAAAATCCTCGGCGTGCAGTGCCGATTTTCGCTGCTGCAGATCGAGGAATCCCGGCGCGGTCAGCGACGTCAGGCCGATCAGCACGGCGCGTACCCGGCCGCCCGCGTCGCGCACCGGGGCCATCATCGACAGCACGGGTTGTTTGGTAGCCGGGCCCATGAGCGGGTGACCAATAACTTCCTGGCCGGCCAGCGCCTGGCGAAAGACCGACATTTCGATCACTTGCAGGCCGTTGCGGCCAGGGATGGCCGGCGCGTCGGCGATAATTTTTCCTCGCCGGTCGGCCACCAGAAGCCCCAGCGAGAACAACGGCTGAACGACTTGCCGGGTGTCGAGCCACGCTTTCAACCGCGTTGGGTCGGCAAGCAATCCGGGCGGCATGGCTTGCGCCAAACGTCCGAGCAATTGACTCCGTTCATTGATTTTGTCGTTGACCTCGCCGGCGACGACCTGAGCCAGCGAGCTCTGTTGCGCCGAAAAGACCTGGATGAGATTTTCCCGCAACACGGAGGTGAAGAAAAAATATCGCAGCACCGCCCCCAAAATTACCAGTAACACCCCAAAAAGCATCAAACGGGTGACCAGGCTGTTAGCGGGGGAGAATATTTTTCTCATGGGCGTCATCTTAGCCGAATAACCATGTATACAGCAGGGCAATCGTGGGCCAATTCCCGACCTGTTGCCGCAGTGTGACAGTCTGTCGAAATAGCGCTCACAAGAGCGTCGGCGCAGAGCCCCCTAGACCAGCATCATGTCGGCATGCACCACCACACCGCGCAGCTGATCGGCACCGGTCAACGGTATGTAGCGCTGTGGCCACGCCGGGTTCAGGGCCTCGAGGTAGCGGTTGCCGCCGTCACCCTCGACGAGACGGCGAAACAGGGCGTCGCGCTGCCCGGGGCGCTGGACGATGACGAAGTGCCCGGCCGCGGCGCTCAAGTCTGGATTGACATACAGAATGATCCCCTCCGGAAACGACGGCCAGCCGCCAGGCTCGGCGATCATCGAGGCGCCTTTGACGCGCAGGCAAAAACCGTGCGGACCCAGATCCACCGGGAAGTGCGCCCGGGCCTGCCGTGGCGCCGCAATCTCGTCGCCGTTGCCAGCCTGCTCCCACGCCAGTAGCGGATAGGACACGCCCGACGGTGCGGCAGCCGGGAGAGGTGCAGAGTTACCGTAATTATCGAAGCCCAAACTCTGAAAATCGTATTCGCGCAACGCGGACACGCTGACGCCGAAGTAGTCGGCCAGAGGTTGCAGCGTGGAGGTGCGGGGATCTTTGCTCTGCCCCGAGAGAATCCGGAACAGGGTCGCCTGAGTCACCGGCCGGGCATCGCGCCAGATGGTGCTGGCGGCAATCGCCTCGGCCAGCGCATGAGGATTGGTGGCGTGGCGCTTGATAAACCAGGCCAGATTGCGGGCAATCAGCGATTCACCTTGTTTCATGTCGAGGTCCGGAAGCAGCTCGCGATCAGGGGGGAACAACACCGTGCCGGTGCCGCCGCATGCTGGGGCCGAGCGCTTCTATGTTGCAGCCCTGATTGCACGGAATTTTGCAACGCTCTTGAAGTAGCCGTCACAGAAAGTCGCTGTCTGATTCTATACGAAACCGGTATTTAAAATTATACGAATGTGTATAGAATGATTTTCATTACCCGACCCCGCGCCGTGCGCCCGGGCCGTCGGGAATTCTCAAAACCAGTGCGCCGGACGCTGGCTTGACCAGCCGGCGGCGCGCCGCATCCAGGGAGCCCACGATGCTTAGGAACACGCTATCGCCACGATGCCTGCCTTATGCCCTCAAACGTATTGCCGACCGTCTGACCCGGGCGCGGGAGCCGTTCGGTCTATTTGTACTCCGTAATGATATTTTGTTGATCAAGACCGCTACCACTCGCTTCGAGTCAGAGCTCAAGCGTGCGAGTGTCCAGCAGCATCTGGTTGGCGTCTACGACCAGCGCGCCCGACTCGAGGATGTCACGGCGGACTTGCGCGAGCATGTGCGATGAGCGACGCCACGACATCATCTTCATTCGTCTTCGGGAGCGTTCTATGCACCGCCAGCGCTTTGTGAGCGAGCCCGGCGCCCGGGCCAAGACCGATCCGCACGCCCGGGTAAAGCGCCGGCTGGAGAGCTGGGGGCGCTGGATCGAGTTGAGTCAGCAGGGCGGCCATCTACCCAGCAGCCTGACGCTCGACCCGAACCGCATACGCCACGCGCTGCCGCGCTTCGTGCCGGTGTCCGAGGTCGAATGCGCCGAAACCGACGCGGCCATCGCCAAGCTGCCCCAGCAAGTGCGCGCCGTGGCGGTGGCCGAATACGTGGCTTATGTCGGCACAGCGGTCGCAGCGCGCAAGATCGGCGTAAGCGAGCGGCATTACCGCAGGTTGCGGGAAATGCTGCATAACGGCGTGGCCTACTGTCTGAGGCACCCGGGCGTGCCGGTGCCGCCGGCGCAGGTGCTGCTCAAGCCGACCGCGTCCTGAATCGCCGGGCTCGCCGAGGCCGGCGTCGATCCGACCGGTGCCGTCCGGCGAGTCAGGCGCCCTCGCGCAGCGTGTAGGGTACACTTGTCCAGTCCCAGGATATGGGAAACGCGGCGGGTCGGCGCCGGCCATGCGGGCGCGGCACGCGGCCGCGACCGGCTTGTTAGGAATGTTAATTTATGAGACATTGGCGTTTCATAAAAAAACAACAAAAAATTGGGGCCGCATAATGGAGTCACTTGGGGGCGTGTCGAAGCCGGCATCGTCGAATATCAGAGAAAGTCTGCGATGTCTCGAGATCCGTTTCGGCGTGTCTCGCGCCGCGCCCATGCGAACCGTTATCCGATATCGCGTGAGTCCTCACGCGGCGCAACATATCTCAGAGGTGGCGTGCTAACGCGTTCTACGTCGCCGGCATCGATACGTTCATGACATTTCAAAAGCTCTCCATCCGCAGGAAGCTGGCACTGATCATTGCGGCATTCATCGCGATCCTGGTGGTGCTCGCCGCGGTCGCCATGCTCAGCCTGTTCGCGGTCAACCAACGCACGGCCGCGGTCGAGCAGCAATGGCTGGTCCGGGCGCAGATCCTGGGCCAACTGCGCGACCATATGTCGGGTTTTCGGGGCGCCGAGGCCGACCTGTCGCTGGCGTCCGACGCGAGCGCGATTCGTGCCGCCCAGGCACAGGCTGGCCGGCATCGGCGGGCCATCGACGAATTGCAGAATCAATACGAGAGCCTGGCGCCGGCCGAAACGCGTCCCGACCTGGCCAGGTTCGACACCGCCCTGAGCGCGTATTTCGCCGCGCATGACGCGTGGATCGGCGCGGCCACTTCCAGCGCGGCGAGCGATCCCGCGCAACTGCGCCGGGCGCTGCAGGCGCGCTTCGAGGTCGCCGAATCTGCCATCGACCGTCTGGACGGCGCCAACCTCGACGGTGCACAGGCCGCGGCCAGGAGCGCCAATCGACTATCCCGACAGAGCAATTTGCTGGTGCTGTCGACATCCGTGCTGGCGGTGCTGGTGGGCCTGTGGCTATTGGTTCGCGTGCGGCGCGATATCGCCCAGCCGCTGAGCAGCGTCGCGACTTCGCTCAAGGATTTGGCGGCCGGCCACCGCAACGTCGAGGTTCTCGAACTGAATAGGGACGACGAGATCGGCGAGATGGCGCGGGCCGTGAGCGTATTTCGGCAGCATACGCAGACCCTCGAAGACGCCTACGAGGCTACCCGCGCTGCGCAGGAGGCCGCGCAGCTGCTCGCCCAACACGACCTGCTCACCGGCTTGCCGAACCGCCGCGGCCTCGCATCCGAGTTACAGGCCGCGGCATTTCACGCGCAGCACGATGCCGCCGTGTATATGGTGCTGGTGATCGATCTGGATCGCTTCAAGCCGGTCAACGACCTGCAGGGGCGCCCGGTGGGGGATTTCGTGCTCAGCGAGGTCGCCCGGCGCCTGCGGCGGGCCGTGCGCAAGCGAGACACGGTGGCGCGCCTGGGCGGCGACGAGTTCTGCGTGATCGCCAAGGCCGATCCCGGCTACAAGGACGGTGCCGTATTGCTTGCCACGCGGCTGCTCGACGCGATTCAGATCCCGATCCTGGTTGGCCAGCACAAGATCGAGGTGACCGCGAGCATCGGCATTGCATCGTGCCCGGCCGACGGCCTCGACCCGGAGAGCTTGCTGCGCGCGGCCGACATCGCCATGAGCCGCGCCAAGCAGGAGGAGCGCGGCAGCTATCGGTTCTTCGAGCTGAGCATGGACAACGACATGCGCGCTCAGGCGGCGCTCGAGGCCGATCTGCGCGCGGCGGTGCAAGCCGGCGTGATCCGCCCGTACTACCAGCCGATCATCGAAATGCGCGATCAGCGCGTGTGCGGCTTCGAGATACTCGCGCGCTGGCATCACCCACAACGCGGCGCGGTGCCGCCCGACGTGTTCATCCCGCTGGCCGAGCAACTTGGGCTGATGCCCGATCTGACCACCTCGATTCTGCGCGAGGCCTGCCGCGATGCCCGGCAGTGGGGTGACGACATCCATCTGTCGCTCAACATTTCGCCGGTCCAGCTCAAGGATCTCTACCTGCCCGCGCAACTGCTGCCGATTCTCAGCGAGGAGGGATTTCCGTCCTCGCGGCTCGAAATCGAGATCACCGAGAATGCGTTGGTGGGCGATATTCAGAGCGCCAAATCGATCCTGGGATTGTTTCAGGATGCCGGCATCAAGATATCGCTCGACGACTTCGGCACCGGCTACTCGAGTCTGTACCATCTGCGCGAACTCAAGTTCGACAAGGTCAAGGTCGACAAATCATTTGTTCAGACGATGCAGCGCAGCAACGAAAGCGAGAAGATCATCGACGCCATCCTCGGCCTGGCCAGGAGCCTGGGCATGGCCACGGTGGCCGAAGGGATCGAGGATCCCAAGACTCTCGCCTATTTGCGCGCCAAGGCCTGCGAATTTGGCCAGGGATATTACTTCGGCGAGGCGTTGAGCGCGGCGCAAACCCGCGAGCGCTTCGCGCAGGGGTGGCCGCACATCGCTGTCCGGTCGTAGCCGGGCTCGCGGCGACCCCTACGCCGCCAGGCGCAGCAGGCCGGCCATGGCGATCGCGAACAGCAGCCACGATACGCGCCGGCGAAACTTGCCGTCGCTGCCATGTCGCGCGGCGTCGCGTTTGAAAAGCCGATGACCCAGGCGGATACCGGTCATCATGGCCGGCGCCATCAGCACGAAAAGCGCCAGCGTGTGCCAGTGAACGATGCCGCCGGCATAAGACAGCGCAAACGCCCAGACATCCATGACGAACAGCAGCGCGACCATGGTGGCGCGCAATTGCGAGGCGGCCACGCCGGTGAGCAGAAAGATCGCCGCTACCGAGAGTCCGCCGATCGCGGCGATCCCGCTCATGATGCCCGACAGGCCGCCGGTGGCCCAGCGCAATGGCGCTCCGGCGGGGCGGCCCGTGGGTGCCCTGGACCAGCCGCTGAGCAGCATCAGGCTGAGCGCCAGCAGCGACAGCGCCACCATCAGGCGCAGCGCCGCCGCGTCAAAGCGCGACAGAATCCACACGCCGATGGGCGTGGCAATCAGGTTGGCGATCGCCAGCGGACGCAGCCAATGCCAGTCGATGTGCTGACGAATGGCAGGAATCAGCGTCACGCTGGCCGCGATTTCCATCAAATACATGACCGGCACGATGCGCGCCGGCGACATCACGATGGCCAGCGTGCCGACCGCCACCGCCGACGAACCGAAGCCGGTATACCCGCGTACCACGCCCGCGCCGAGCATCACCAGCGCGCTCAGCGCCAGCAGCGGCAGCGTCATGCCGAACCAGGTCTCGATCAAATGCTCCCCCGTCGTGGTGTGGCAACCGCCCAGGCGGCTACCGAATGGCGCGGGCCGCGCGGGCCCGTTCCAGTGCTTGCCAGGGCGACCAGCCCAGATTCATGCCAGCGGCCGCGAGCAGGATCGCCGCCACGCCAGCGAGTTGAATCGGGTGCAGCCGGTGGCCGAAGGCCAGAAAATCGACCGTAATTGCCACCACCGGATAAATAAAAGAAAGCGAGCCGGTCAGGTGCGTTGGCAACTTCTGGATCGCGCCATACAGCAGGATGTAGACCAGGCCGGTATGCACCACGCCGGCCACCAGGAGAATCATCCAGGTACGCGCGCCGGCGCCGCTGGCGAGCGAAGGCAAATGCGTCAGGTGCGCGAACGGCGCAAGCATCACGACGCCCACGCATACCTGGATCAGGGCAATCAGGTGCGGCGGCGTGCCAGCCAGCTTCTTGGTGATCGCCGCGGCAACTGCGTAACAGAACGCCGCGCCGAAAGCGAGCGCGATACCGCTGAAATAGTGTGCGCCGATCACCGCCGCGTCGCTGCCGCCGTCCGGCTTGGCTTGCACGATCAACAGCACGCCGGCGAAAGCCAGGCCCAGCCAGGTCAGTTTTGTCAGCGTAAAGCGCTCGCCGAAAAGCACTGCTCCCAGACCAACCAGCATGAACGGCTGGGTGTTGTAGACGGCCGTGGCCACCGAGATCGAGGCGCGCGAGTAAGCGGCAAACAGCAGCAGCCAGTTGGCCACGATGGCCACGCCGCCCAGCGCGGCGATGCCCACCAGGCGGGGCGAGCGCAGGGCGCGCAACAGGCCCAGGGCGGCACAGACGCCCAGCAGCGTGAGCGCGCCGAACACGCAGCGCCAGAACACGACGTCGATGACCGGCTGCCGCGAGGCGATGACGAACCAGCCGATGGTGCCTGAAATGCCCATTGCCGCCGTCATTTCGAGGGTGCCGCGAACCTTGGTGTCCATCAGAATTTCCCCGCAACGTTCAGTGGACTAAGAATCGCATATTGCACAGCACCATTCCATAATTTAAATAAGCAAAAAGATAAATTTTTTTAATAAAATAAAGGATATTTTAATTTTTCCTGGGAAATTAAAATGCTCAACAATCTGGATCGACGCATCCTCGAGGCGCTGCTCGGCGATGGGCGCATGTCGCTCAAAGAGCTGGCGGAACAGGTCGGCCTGTCGTCGCCCAGCGTATCGGAGCGCCTGCGCCGGCTCGAGGAGCGGGGCGTGATTCGGCGCTATACGGTCGAAGTCGATCCTCGAGCGCTCGGTTATTCGTTGCAGGCGGTCGTGCGCATCCGCCCGTTGCCGGGCCAGTTGCCCAGCGTGCAGAAGCTGATCGAAGCAATTCCTGAATGCGCCGAATGCGACAAGGTGACCGGCGAGGATTGCTTCGTTGCCCGCCTGTTCGTGCGCTCGATCGAACAGCTCGATGCGATCCTGGACCGGATCGCCGACAAGGCCGAAACCAATACGGCGATCGTCAAGGCTCAGCCGATCGCGCGGCGCCCGCCGCCGTTGGCTGTCGGCTAGGCCGGCACGCTATTGGCCGCGCGGGTGAATCGCGTCGGCGATGTGGGCCACGTAATTCGGCTTGCCGATCTCCACGCCGTTATGACGCAGGATGTCGTAGGCGGTGACCACATGGAAATAGAAGTGCGGCAGGGCCCAATCACGCAGATAGCGCGCGCCGGTCATTCGAGCCACCCGGTCGTTGGGCAGTTGAATCTCGATGTCGCGTGTGTCGGCGCCCTCGAATGTCGCGGCGGCAATGCCATGCAAATAATCGATCGTCGCGGCGATCGTGCCTTTGAGTTCCTCCAGTGTCTGGCCGGGTTCCTGGGCCGGCGCCGGGGCCTGGCCCGTCAGGCGCGCGACCGAATTGCGGGCCAGCTCGCAGGCCACCTGCACCTGCCTCCCGAGCGCAAACATGTCGGGCGCAAGGCGCGCGCCCACCAGCACGGCCGGATCGAACCCCTTGGCCTGCGCCAGTTGCGCGCCCTTGTCGAGCAAGCCGGACAAATTGCCGAGCATCGGCGCGCAGGTGCCGATCAACAGGGAATGTATCGAGAGCGAGGCCGGGATGGGGGCGGACATGGCAATTCCTCGTGAAAAGAGTTGGATGACGAATCGATAAGCCGGAGCGCCGCGGCGCCCGTACGATTGTATCAATCAACTAACCCGCCCGCGTCGTCGGCAGCCGTCCCAGGAATTCCCGCGTCAAGTGGGCCACCTCGTCCACTGCTTCGTCCAGCGCGAAGTGCCCGGCCTCGAGCAGGTGCACTTCCGCCTCGGGCACATCCTGCTGATAGGCCAGCGCACCCTGCACGGCGAACGACGGGTCGTGCCGGCCCCACACCACCAGCAACGGCGGACGATGTTCGCGCAGCCACGCCTGCCAGCGCGGGTAAGCCGCGACATTGTTGCGGTAGTCATAGAACAGCTCGGTCTGGATGTCGACTTGCCCGGGACGCGACAGGAAAGCGAATTCATCGCACCAGGCATCGGGGTCGTAGCGCTGCGGGTTCGGGCTGTGGCCGACATGGCGCAGGCGCGTTGCCTCGAAAGAAATCAGATTCTTGCGCAGTGCCGACTCGTGCCTGGCGCGATCGTGCCAAAAGGCCTTGCGGGTATCCCACAGCGGCCCCAAACCAGCTTCATGGGCGACCGCGTTTTGCACGATGAGCGCGGTAACGGACGCGCTGCGCGCCTCGGCCAGGCGCAATCCGATCGGACCGCCGTAATCCTGCACGAATAGCGCATAACGTCGAATCTCGAGGGTGTCGAGCCAGCGGCCGACGAAATGCGCCAGATTGTCGAACGTGTAAGCGAAGTCTTGCGGCGACGGGGCGCTGCTATGGCCGAAGCCGGGATAGTCGGGAGCGAGCACGTGAAAGCGGGCGGCCAGCAGCGGCATCAGCGTCTCGTACATGCGCGACGATGAGGGGAAGCCATGCAACAGTACGATCGTGGGCGTATCGGGGTGGCCGGCCTCCCGATAAAAGATGTCCAGACCGTCGATGGACACGGTGCGGTAGCAAACGGTGGCGCGGGTCGAAGGCATGATGAACCTCTGGCTGAAAGTGATTCGATGGATGGCGCGTTCAGGCCGCGTGCGGCCTGAACAGGAGGGCGCGATGCACCAGGGCCGCGCCGATAAAGAAAGTCGCCGACAGCGCGCATACGCCGATCCATCCGGCGCATGCGAAAACCGGGCCGGCGAACGCGGCGCCGATGGCGCTGCCCAAAAAGAACAGCCCGGTGTAGAGGCCATTGAGACGGCCGCGCGCCTCGGGGGCAAGCAAGTTGATGGCGCGCCGCCCAAGGGTCTGGTCGGCGATGACCGAGGCGTCGATCACGCAGGCGGCCAGCGCCAGCAGCAGCACCGGGACTGGCGCCGGCAGGTGCGGGCTTACCGCCAGCGCGGCGAGCAATGCGCCGCCTATGGCGATGCGATGCGCAATCCGCGCAGCGGGCCCGGCGTGGCCCCCATCGCCGGCGCGCCCGGCCAGCGGCGCCACCACCACGCTGGCCGCGCCCGCGAGAGTAAACAGCGCGATCTGCAGCGGGCCGAGATTCAGCGGCGCACGCGCGAGCACGATCGCCACGCTGGTCCAGAAGGCGTTGAAGCCGGCCATCAGCAGGCCTTGGCACAGCGCGTGATGGCGCAGCACCGGTTCCTCGGCGACCAGCCGGCCCAGCGAGGCCACCAGCGATCGGTAGCTGGGGCGCGCCGCCGGCCGCAGCGCGGGCACGCGCGGCAAAGCCAGCGCGAGAGTGAGCACCAGCAAAATGGCATCGCCGACGAAAAAGCTGCGCCAGCCCAGCGTGCCGTCGGCCAGCCCCGCCAGCGGGCGCGACAGCAGAATGCCCAGCATCAGCCCGCTCATCACATTGCCGATCGCCTTGCCGCGCGCGGCCGGTCCGGCCCGCGTGGCTGCGGCCGGAATCAGCATTTGGATCGCGCTGGCAGAAACCCCGATGACAAACGAAGCGGCCAGAAAGCCCAAGGCCGATGGTGTCCATGCAGCAAACGCCAGTGCCACGGCCTGTGCGCCCAGCGTCGCGCCGATCAAAGGGCGCAACGGCAGGCGGTCGACCAGCGGCACCAGTGCGAACAGGCCCACCGCGTAGCCGAGCAGCGTGAGTCCTGTGACGAGCGAGGTCCACGCGCCCAAATGCAGCGACACGTCGAGTCCGTTGATGAGGGCTTGCGACGCATAGAGCGGCAGTACCGCCGTGCCGACCAGCATTGCAAAAATCAGCGTCGCGCCCAACGAGAACGCTTGGCCGGCCGGCGGACTCAAGCTCGACGTGGGCAAGGTCGGCGCTTTGGGGCATTGGGGATCCATGGAGCCTCTCGATGTGTGATTGACGAGGCCATCCTACTGTCAATTTAATAATTGATAATTGGCATAAAATGACATTGATAATCCATTTTTTATGGAGAATGAATGCTCTCGCTGCGTGATCTCGAAGTATTCGTCGCCATTGCCGAGGCCGGCAGCCTGACTGCGGCCGCCGGGCGGCTGGGGCGGTCGCTCCAGGCGGTGAGCCGGTCGTTGCAGTCGCTCGAGGC
>JAGXBI010000028.1 GCA_018971155.1 Burkholderiales bacterium | reverse complement strand
TTCAGCATTTGCCATCGGCCGCCGACTGCCTTGTACACGGTGATGCTGCCGTATTTCAGGTTGCCGTGCGAGCCGTAGGCTATGGTGCGCGCCGTCACGCCCGGCATTTGGGTGGCGGCAAGAGCCGGCAGAAACCTGGCGGGCGCGGTGGAATTGGCGCGTTTCATGGCGCCCATCATGGCCATCGCGCCGTCGTAGGCGTAGGGCGCATAGATGCCGGGCGCCGCGCCGAATCGCTTGCGATAGCGGCGTTCGAAGTCCGCTCCGCCCGGCATGCGGTCCAGCGGCATGCCGGCCATGGAGGCGATTGTGCCATTGGCGGCTTTGCCGGCGATCTGCAAAAACGAATCGGACTTGAGCGCCTCGCCAGCGACCAGCGGCGCGTCAACGCCGAGTTCGCGCATCTGCTTGGCCAGCAGGGCGGCCGGCGCCTCGGCGCCGCCATAGAAAATGGCATTGACCCGCTCGCGCTTGATGCGCCCGAGCATCGCACGATAGTCGCTGGCCTTGGGGTTGAGTGCGTCGCGCCGCACGATGCGGGCGCCGGCGCCTTTGGCCGCTTTCTCGAATTCGTCGGCCAGGGCGCGCCCATAAGCGCTTTGGTCATCGACAATCGCAATGCGCTTGAAGCGAAGCTGCTTGACGACGAATCGTCCGAGCACCGATCCCTGCTGCGTGTCGGTGGTCTGCATGCGGAAGGTCGAGTTGAAACCTTGTTCGGTATAGGCTGGCGCGGTGGTCATGGAAATTTCCGGAATGCCCGCGGCGGCGTAAATGCGCGATGCCAGAATCGTTGTCTCGGCGTTGAGATGGCCCAGCATGCCTTGAATGTCATCGTCGACCAGACGCTGCGCGACGATCACCGCACGGCGCGGGTCCCCTTTGTCGTCAGCCGCGTCGAGCACGAACTTGACCGGCTGGCCGCCGATCACCGGCTTGCTTGCGTTGACCTGGTCGATAGCCAGCAGGATGCCATCCTCCATGTCCTTGCCGTCGCGGGCCTGCGGGCCCGACAGCGGGGCGGCAAAACCCAGTTTTACCTCTTGCGTTTGCGCGAGTGCCGGCCATGCGGCGCCAAGCGCCAGCAGGCTGGCGACGGCAATAGAGGCGCACCGAATGCGCTTGCGTGACATCGACTTCTCCTTGCTCGATTCGTGTACCGGCGCAACTCGCCGAGCGCAATATAACGTCGACGCTGCCTGATCGGCTGACAGCGGCCCGGTACTGAATGCGAATCATACGCCGTGTCGGCGCGGCCATTGGGCGACCGGGCTTGCAAAACGGCACGCGGGCGGCCCCCAATGAGAGACCGCCCGCGTGTCCTGAGTGCAAGAAGATATTCAGCCGATCGTCATCAGGCTGGCATTGCCGCCGGCCGCCGCCGTGTTCACACTCACCGAACGCTCGGTGAGCAGCCGTTCGAGCAGATAGTCTTCCCCTGCGGCCAAGGCCTCGGGCGCCAGGCCCTGCACCGACAGGATCGGTCCGCTGCGCTGCGCGACCGTGCGACTGAGGTCGCGCAGCTCATCGCTGTCGCCCTCGAACAACACGGCCGCGAGTTCGGCCACAGCGCCCGCATCGGCGTCGTCGGGCAGCACGGTAACGCGCGCCTTGAATGCCTTCGGCAAGGTGTCGACCAGTGCCTTGGCTGCCGGCCGCGCGGTGAAGATCGCGCGGTTGCCGGTTGCCAGCACGGCCGCCAGCTGGGTCTGCGCGCCCAGTGGCGAGCTGGCCACGCACAGGACTTGTCCGCGCGGCTCCAGTCCGTAGGTGTTGCGCTCGCCGGTCGGGCCGGGCAGTACGGCGGTGGCGTCGAGTGGCGAGGTCGCCAGATAGCGTTCGCAACGCTCGACCGCATCCTTCGCACCTTGCGCGGCGAGCCACTCGCGATACTCGGCCAACGGCGCCAGCGCCGGCTCGTTGCGCGTGAGTTCCGGCGGTAACGACGCCGGGCAGGTCGCCAGCAGGCGGGGCAGGTAGAGTGGGCCGCCAGCCTTGGGGCCGGTGCCTGAGAGGCCCTCGCCGCCGAACGGCTGCACGCCGACCACCGCGCCGATGACGTTGCGATTAACGTAGATATTGCCGACCTTGGCGCGCTCGGTCACGTAAGCAATGGTCTCGTCGATGCGCGTGTGGACGCCGAACGTCAGGCCATAGCCCGTGCCGTTGATGTCGTCGAGCAGCTGATTCAGTTCGGCGCGCGCGTAGCGCACCACGTGCAGGACCGGACCGAACACTTCGCGCTGCAACGATGTCAGGCTGTCGATTTCGATCAGGGTTGGCGGCACGAAGGTGCCGCGCCGGCAGCGCTCGGGCAACGGCAACTGGTGAACCTTGAAACCCTTGGCGCGCATCGCCTCGATATGGCGCTCGATATTGGCCTGGGCTTCGGCATCGATGACCGGGCCGACGTCGACCGACAGATGATCCGGGTTGCCGATCGTGAGCTCCTGCATCGCGCCCTTGAGCATGTGCAGCGTACGCTCGGCGATATCGTCCTGCAGGCACAGCACGCGCAACGCGGAACAGCGCTGGCCGGCTGAGTCGAACGCCGAGGCGAGCACGTCATAGACGACCTGTTCGGGCAGGGCCGAGGAATCGACGATCATGGCATTTTGCCCGCCCGTCTCGGCGATCAGCGGGATCGGGCGGCCGTTGGCATCGAGCCGGTCGGCCAGGGTGCGCGCGATGAGGCGCGCCACTTCCGTCGAGCCGGTGAACATCACCGCCTTGGTGCGGGGGTCGGCGACCAGCGCGGCGCCTACCGTTTCGCCGTTGCCGGGCAGCAGTTGCACCGCGCCGGCCGGCACGCCGGCGGCATGCAGCAGGCGCACGGCTTCAGCGGCGATCAGCGAGGTTTGCTCGGCGGGCTTGGCCAGCACCGGATTGCCGGCGGCCAGCGCGGCGGCCACCTGGCCGGTGAAAATCGCCAGCGGGAAGTTCCACGGGCTGATGCAGACTACCGGCCCGAGCGGGCGATGCAGGTCGTTGGAGAATCCGCGCCCGATCTGTGCGGCGTAATAGCGCAGGAAATCGACCGCTTCGCGCACTTCGGCGACCGCGTTCGGCAGCGATTTGCCCGCTTCGCGAATTACCAGGCCCATCAGCGTCGGCATGTGGGCTTCGAGCAGGTCGGCCGCACGCAGCAGGCATTCGGCGCGTTCGGCCACGGGGGTGGCTTGCCAGATGGGCGCGGTGGCGACCGCCTGGGCCAGCGCCGCATCGACATCGGCGGCCACGGCATCGATCACCTGACCGACCACGTCGCGCAGATCGGCCGGATTGCGCACTTCGCGCACGATGCCCTCCGTGCGTTCGCCGTCGGCCAGCAACGGCGCGGCGCGCCACGCGGTACCGGCACTGGCCAGCAGCGCCGACGAGAGCGATGCCAGGCGATGCTCGTTGGACAGGTCGATGCCGGCCGAGTTGGGTCGCTCGCGGCCGTAGAGATCGCGCGGCAACGGAATCTTGCTGTGCGGGGCCCCCAGCGGTGAAATCTTTTCCGCTTCGACAACAGGATTGGCGACCAGCTCGTCAAGGCTGACGGACTTGTCCGCGATACGGTTGACGAACGACGTGTTGGCGCCGTTTTCGAGCAGGCGGCGCACCAGGTACGCCAGCAGCGTTTCGTGGGTGCCGACCGGCGCGTAGATGCGGCATGGCCGGTTCAGCTTGCCGTTGGCCACCGGACCGACCACTTCTTCATAGAGCGGCTCGCCCATGCCGTGCAGGCACTGGAATTCATACTGGCCGGGATAATAGTTTTGCCCGGCAAGATGGTAAATGGCCGACAGCGTGTGGGCGTTGTGCGTGGCGAATTGCGGATAGACCGCGTCTGGCACGCTCAACAGCTTCTTGGCGCAGGCCAGATAGGAGACGTCGGTGTAGATCTTGCGCGTGTAGACGGGGTAGCCTTCCAGGCCCTCGACCTGGGCGCGCTTGATTTCGGTGTCCCAGTACGCGCCCTTGACCAGCCGCACCATCAGGCGATGGCGGCTGCGGCGCGCCAGGTCGATCACGTAATCGATCACGAACGGCGCGCGTTTCTGATAAGCCTGAATGACGAAGCCGATGCCGTTCCAGCCGGCCAGCTCCGGATCGAAACACAATGCCTCGAGCAGGTCGAGCGAAATTTCGAGACGGTCGGCCTCTTCGGCATCGATGTTCAGGCCGATGTCGAACTGGCGGGCCAGCCGGGCCAGCGCCTGCACGCGCGGCAGCAGCTCGGCCATCACGCGGTCTTGCTGGGCGCGGGAGTAACGCGGGTGCAGTGCCGAGAGCTTGATCGAGATGCCGGGACCCTCATAGATGCCCCGGCCGGCCGAGGCCTTGCCGATTGCCTGAATGGCTTGCTCGTAGGATGCGTAGTAGCGCTGCGCGTCTTCTTCGGTGGTGGCCGCCTCGCCCAGCATGTCATAGGAGTAGCGAAAGCCCTGCGCCTCGAACTTGCGGCTGTTGGCGAGCGCTTCGGAGATGGTCTCGCCGGTGACGAACTGCTCGCCCATGAGACGCATCGCCATGTCGACGCCCTTGCGGATCAGCGGCTCGCCGCCCTTGCCGATCATGCGGGTGAGCGCCGTCGAGAGGCTGGCTTCGCTGGTCGTGGTGACCAGTTTGCCGGTGATCATCAGGCCCCAGGTCGCGGCATTGACGAACATCGACGGCGAATGCCCCATATGGGATTGCCAATCGCCCTTGCTGATCTTGTCGCGGATCAGCGCATCGCGCGTCGCCTTGTCGGGGATGCGCAGCAGCGCTTCGGCCAGGCACATCAGCGCCACGCCTTCCTGGCTCGAGAGCGAGAACTCGTGGATCAGGCCTTCCACGCCGCCGCCGGTACGCTTGCCGCGCAAGGCCTCGACCAGCTTGCGTGCGAGCGCCTGGGTCGTATCGGCGAGCGCGGCGGGCAACTTGGCCTGGCCGATCAGCACCGGCACGCACTCGGGTTCCGGGCGCCGGTACGCGGCTGTGATGGCCGCGCGCAGCACCGATTGCGGTTGCACGTTTTGCGCGAACTCGAGAAATGGCTGCACCACGCTCTCGTCGTCCGGCGTCGACGAATCGACGACCTCGGTGCTACCGGGTCGCGCCGACTGCAGCTCCGGCGGCAGCGTACCGCTCTCGATCTTTTCCAGATAAGCGAAGATGGCTTGCTTGATCAGCCAGTGCGGAGTGCGTTCGATGAGCTGTGCGGCGGCCTTGAGCCGGCCCCGCAAGTTTTCGTCAACCTTGACGCCGAGCGTGGTATTTGCCATGAGGAGCACCTGCGAAATCCCTGGCTGCCGATCGGCAGCCGGATTATGGGGTGAGTGGGAACTGGTCGAATCGTACCGTGCTTTAGAGTGGGGTGCAACCGCATTTTTGGATGGGTTGTACCTTTTGCGGTGCAACGTGGTCGAGCTTCCGGGTTGCGCCAGGCGACCGGGAGTATGTCCGGTCGATCGAGGCACCTCAGATGTCGAGCGGGTCGACTTCCAGATACCAGCGAGCCGCCGTTTTGGTCTGCCTGAGACAAGGGATCCAGGCGCTCAGGAACTGCTGCAGGGCGGGGCGCGACGGGCTCTCGACCAGCAATTGCGCGCGCTCGCTGTTGGCCACGCGCACCAGCGTCATCGGTACCGGATCGTAGAGCGTGACCTGCGTTGCCGCGAGCGCCGGCGTCTGTCCCAGCTCGCGGGCCGTCTGCAGAAACTCCAGTGCGACGGCCAGCGCCCGTGCTTCGGCACGCAGCAATGCCTGATGTGTGAAGGGTGGCAGGCCGGCCTGTTCGCGCTCGGCCAGCTGGCCCGCGGCGAACCCCGCGTAGTCGTGCCGCAAGAGCGCGGCGTACAGCGGGTGATCGGCGTAGCGCGTCTGGATCAGCACTTCGCCCGGCTGTCCGGCGCGGCCGGCGCGACCGCTGACCTGCATCAATTGCGAGAACAGGCGTTCGCCAGCACGAAAGTCATGCGAAAACAGCGCGGCGTCGGCGTTGACCACGCCCACCAGCGTGACATTTCGAAAATCGTGCCCCTTGGCCACCATCTGCGTGCCCACCAGGATGTCGATCTCGCCGGCATGTACCTCGTCGAACAACGCCTGCGCGCTGCCTTTGCGGCGGGTACTGTCGGCGTCGATGCGAGCGATACGGGCCTGCGGAAAGCGTCGCACGAGCGTCTCCTCGATGCGTTGCGTGCCGCGCCCGAGCGGCGCCAGATCGAGATTGCCGCAATCCGGGCAAGCGCGCGGAATGGCCGCCTCGAGGCCGCAATGGTGGCAGCGCAGGCGCCGTTCGCTTTTGTGCAGCACCAGATGCGCGCTGCAGCGCGGGCAACCGCTGATCCAGCCGCAGGCATCGCAGGCCAGCACCGGCGCGTAGCCGCGCCGGTTCAGAAACAGCAGGCTTTGCTGGCCGCGTGCGAGCCGTTCGGCGATCGCGCCCAGCAGCGGCTGGGCCAAGCCGTCCTCGAGGGCGCGCTGCGCCTGGCTCTCGCGCTGCAGATCGATCAGCCGCACGGCGGGCAGCGCGGCCTCCGGCGAGGCCCGCTCGCGCAGTGTGAGCAACTGATAGCGGCCCTGCTGGGCCCGGCGCCAACTGTCCAGCGACGGCGTGGCCGAGCCCAGCACGATCGGTATGCCGCGCTGGTGCGCACGCCATACCGCCAGGTCGCGAGCGGAGTAACGCAGGCTCTCCTGTTGTTTGTAGGACGGATCGTGCTCCTCGTCGACTACGACCAGGCGCAAGTGCGGCAGCGAGGCCAGGACTGCCAGTCGCGTGCCCAGCACGATGCGGGCCTGCCCACGATGGGCGGCGAGCCAGTGGCGGGCGCGCTCGCCCTCGGCCAGGCCGCTGTGCAGCGTGGCGAGGGTCTCCTGGGGAAAGCGCCGGCGAAATACCTGCTCCAGCTGTGGAGTGAGATTGATTTCCGGGACCAGTACCAACACCTGAGCGCCGCGCTGCGAGAGCGCCGCCGCGACCGCATGCAGATAGACCTCGGTCTTGCCGCTGCCGGTCACGCCGTGCAGCAGGAACGGCGCCGGTGCCGCGCCTGTCCGGCGCAGCGCCGCATCGATCGCCTCGAAGGCGGCTTGCTGCTCGCTGGTCAGGCGCGGCGCGGCGGCTACTTCGAGCGGCGCGTCGGCGTCGGCGTTTTCGACGATTACCCAGCCCTGCGCGGCCCACTGATGCAGCAGTTCCGGCGCTTGTGCGCACAGGGCGCGGGCTTCGTCTGCGTCGAGCGTGCCGGCGGCGCAAAGTCCTTCAGCCAGCCGGCGCCGGGCTTTGGCGCGAGCCGGCAGACTCGCCAGCAGCGCCGACTCGCCGCGCGGGTCGAGCCGAAAATGCCGGGCGCCGCGCTCGGCCAGCAGGCGCGGCCATCGTGCAGCGCTGCGCAAATGGGTCGGCAACGCGGGCAGGGCGACCTCGCCCAGCGCGCGCTGGTAGTAGCGTGCGGCGAATTCCATGAGCGCGCGCCAGTCCGCCGGCAAAGGCGGCAGCTCCCGCCATGCGATTTCCAGGGATCTGATTTTTTGCGACGGTACTTCGCTGCGCTGCGTCATCTCCCATACCACGCCAACCACCTGGCGGCGTCCGAACGGCACCTGCACCAGTTGGCCGGGGACGATGGGCGGCTCGCCGTGCCCCGTATATTGGACGCGGTAGTCGAACAGCGTGGTCAACGGCGTGTCGAGCGCGACACGCGCGAACAGGTCTGGAGGCACGGGCAAAACTTAAAGTAAAACCTCAGAATTCGCCATAAACCGAGGATTCATAGACGCTTTCATGGTTCGGGGCAAACCTGTGGATAACTATGTTGAAAACCTGCAGGCCGCAGACGGCTGAATCACTGGCCGAGGTTCAGCCCGGCAAAATACTTCGCATGTGAACAGGCTAATTCTTATTTTTAATCAGTAAGTTATAACGAATGATGGGGCCATCCACGGGAGTGGCGGCTTTTGTCGCGATGCAGCGAGCATTTTGTGCATAAGTCAAGTCTTGATAGGTCATTTTTTAAGGGGTTTTTCAATTTTTCTCCTTGACTTTTGCGTTGTGCCGATTCGGCCGAGGCTACTGGAGCGTAGCGGCCGCACAGGCCGCATGTCGCTTTTGTGTCGGTCGAATTTACTTGATTTGACGTACCTTCCGGCTGTACGTGTGAACCTCGTCGACCAGGGCGGCGACATGATCGGGCTCGGTGAACTGGGAAATGCCATGCCCCAGATTGAACACGTGGCCCGGATGGTTGCCGTAGGCGTCGAGCAGTCGGCGCGCCTCACTGCGGATGGCTTGCGGCGAAGCAAACAGAGCCGTCGGGTCGAGGTTGCCCTGCAGCGCGCAGCGTGCGCCGATACGCTGTCGCGCGGCGGCCAGATCGACGGTCCAGTCCAGGCCGACGGCGTCGGCGCCGCTCTCGGCGATCGCCTCGAGCCACTGGCCGCCGCCCTTGGTGAAAACGATCTGGGGAATCCGGACGCCGTCGTGTTCGCGTTTGATCTTCGCCAGCGCGCGGCTCATTGCCGCCAGCGAGAAGCGCTGGTACAGACCGTCGGCCAGCGCGCCGCCCCAGGTATCGAAAATCATCACCGCCTGCGCGCCGGCCTCGATCTGCGCGTTCAGATACTGGGCGACAGCCTCGGTATTGATGTCGAGAATGCGCGTCAGCAGATCGGGGCGCTGGTACATCATGGTTTTGACGGTACGGAAGTCGGCCGAACCGCCGCCCTCGACCATATAGCAGGCAAGTGTCCATGGGCTTCCGGAGAAGCCGATCAGGGGCACCCGGCCGTTCAGGGCCGAGCGGATCTGCGTCACCGCGTCGAACACGTAGCGCAGCGATGCCATATCGGGCACGGCCAGCCTGGCGATGGCGGCTTCGTCGCGCAGCGGATGCGCGAAGCGGGGCCCCTCGCCAGTCTCGAACGACAAGCCGAGCCCCATGGCGTCGGGAATCGTCAGGATGTCGGAGAACAGGATGGCCGCGTCCAGCGGGAAGCGCTCGAGCGGCTGCAGCGTCACCTCGGTGGCGTAGGCGGGGTTTTTCGCCAGCCCGAGGAAGCTGCCGGCGCGCGCGCGCGTCGCATTGTATTCGGGCAGATAGCGGCCGGCCTGGCGCATCAGCCAGATCGGCGTGTAATCGGTGGGTTGGCGCAGCAGCGCGCGCAGGAACGTGTCGTTTTGCAGGGTGGCGGGCACGGCGGTCGGGCTTCCGGTGTGGGGCAATGATGCATTCTACCTAACCATGCCCAAAGGGCGAACGCTAGCGTAGTATTTGACTTTCCATATGTTCGACGAGGAGACAACAATGAAAAGTCGTTGGATTGCCGTGGCGCTGGCGGCGTTGCTTGGCGCTTTTTGCAGCCTGTCCGGGGCCCAGACGCCGGCCAACGCCGCGAACTCGCGGCTCGATGCGGTCATCAAGAGCGGCACGCTGCGTGTTTGCACCACGGGCGATTACAAGCCCTATACGTTTTTGCGTCCCGATGGCCAATTCGAGGGAATCGACATCGACCTGGCGCAGTCGCTGGCCGCGTCGCTGGGGGTCAAGGCTGACTTCGTGAAAACCACCTGGCCGCATTTGATGGGCGACTTCCTGGCCGACAAGTGCGACATCGCAGTGGGCGGCATCTCGGTATCGCTCGAGCGCGCCAAGCACGTTTATTTCAGTCATGTGGTGATGGTCGACGGCAAGTCGCCGATTGCGCGTTGCGCGGACGTGAAGAAATACCAGACGCTGGCGCAATTGGATCGCCCGAGCGTGCGCGCCATCTTCAACCCCGGCGGCACCAACGAGAAATTCGCTCGCGCCTATCTGACCAAGGCGCATTTGATCGAGTACCCGGACAACGTCACGATTTTCGATCAGATCGTCAAGGGCAAGGCCGACGTGATGGTGACCGACACGTCCGAGACGCTGCTGCAGCACAAGCTGCATCCGACGCTGTGCCCGGTCAATCCGGGCAAGCCGCTGCAGTATGGCGAGAAGGCTTATATGCTGCCGCTGGGCGATAACGTGTTCCGCGCTTATGTCGACCAATGGCTGCACCTGACCAAGGCCAGCGGCGCCTATCAGAAGGTGGTCGACAAGTGGCTGAAGTGACGGGGCCCTGAGCCTGCGGATCGTGGCTAGTGGATGGCCCCGCAGCGCGGCAAAGGCGGCAGACGAGATGTCCTGCCGCCTTTTTTATTATCAGGCGAGCCAATGCCGCAACCGGGTGGCCGCTTCCTGCATGATGCGGCGCCCCGCCGGGGACAGCGACTGCAGGCGCGCGAAGCCGTGCGTCATGCCGGGCGCCTTGATCAGCTCCGCCCGGCCGCCGTGTTGCTCGACGAAGTGCGCGTAGGCGACGCCGTCGTCATGCAGTGGATCGTGCTCGGCGACCAGCACGATGGTCGGCGGCAATACGTGGCTGGGCGGTGCCGCGAGCAGGTCGACCCGGGTATCGTCTTGTGGTGCTTGCGCGCCATCCAGGAATTTTTCCCAATACCAGCGCATGTCTTCGCGCGTGAGGCCGATGCCGTTGGCATTGGCGATGTAACTGGGCGTGTCGAGATGCGGTCGCGCTACCGGATAGATCAACCATTGGTGAGTGACCAGGCCGGGTACCGCGGCGTTGACCGACGCGCACGCCTGGGCCGCCAAGTGGCCGCCCGCGCTGTCACCGCCCGCCACCAGCGCATCGGTTGCCAGCCCCAGCCGCACACGCTGCTCGGCGCACCACAGCAGCGCCGCGTGAGCGTCGTCGCACGGCGCCGGGAACGGATGCTCCGGGGCCAATCGATAGTCGACGCTGATCACGGCCACGTCGGCGTCGGCCGCGGCCAGGGCGCACAGCGAGTGATGGGTGTCGACATCGCCCACGACCCAGCCGCCACCGTGAAAATACACCAGCAGCGGCGGGCGTTTTCGGGCCGGCCGGTAGAGTCGCGCGCGCAGGGTGCGTCCGGGCAGCGGTATCGTCATCTCGGTGATCTGGATGTGCGGCAACTGCGGCTGCGGGGCGTGACCGGACAACTCGGCAAAGCGCTGGCGGCGCGCCACGGCGTCGTTCGGGTCCGGCAGCGGCGCGTATTGCTGTGCGATGCGGGCGTAGTAGGCGGCGAGATCGGCGTCAATGCTCATCGGGCGGACTCTTCGGTTAAGCGGCAGATTCAGTGGGGCGATGTCAATTCGGCTTGCCAGCGCGCGTGTTCGATCTTTACGCACCGGTCCATCACGACATCCAGTCCGGCGGCGCGGGCCAGCGCGGCGGCCTGCGGATGTTCGATGCCCAGCTGCATCCACAGGCTGCGCGCACCGATGGCGATGGCCTGCGCGGCGATCGGCGGAATATCTTCCGAGCGACGGAAGCAGTTGACCATGTCGATCGTGTGGCCCTGCGCGCGCATCGCTTGCGCTGCGTCCTGCAAGCTCGCGTAGCAGGTTTCGCCGAGAATGCCGCCGGGCAGATCGGCCGCCTGCGGATTGACCGGCACGATCCGGTAGCCGTGCGCCTGCATATAACGGCTGGTGGTATAGCTGGCGCGATCGGGGCGCGGTGAGAGTCCAACCACCGCGATCACCCGATCGCGTGCCAGGATCTCGGGAATGCGTGAGAGATTGTCGGTGTCGCTCATCGAAACTTGGCCGGGATGATTATCGGTTCGAACTAACACGGGTTGGTCGGTAGATGCGCCGCAGAGTCTGTGCCGCGCCGCGCAGGCCGCGCAAGCCACTCGAGCGAGGCGTAGGCGTTACATCCTGAAACACTTTGTTACCCCTGCATGAGGGGCTTTGTACCACAATCCTTCCATCGCTGTTGCACATTCCCCCGAGCGTTTGGCAGCGATGCCATATCGAGCAAGCGTTTCCCCCGATGCGTTCTCATGCTCACCGATATGGCTACCCAATCTGGTCTCCTCGCGCTAACCCCGTAGCGTGTGGTTTTGGCGGGCATATGCCCCGCCATTTTTTTTGTCTTCACGATTTGCAGGTGGCGCGCAGCCATGGCTTGAGCCAGCCGAGGCCCGCACGCGTCTGGCCCTGCGGCCGATATTCGCAACCGATCCAGCCGGTATAGCCCAATTCGTCGATCAGCCTGAACAGGAACGGGTAATTGATTTCGCCCGTGTCAGGCTCGTGGCGCGCCGGCACGCCGGCAATCTGGATATGCCCGATGCCGGGCAGATACTGCCTCAGCTTGACGGCCAGGTCGCCCTCGACGATCTGGCAGTGATAGAGATCGCACTGCACGCGCAGATTGGCTGCGCCCACGCGCTGGCACACGGCGTGCGCGTGATCCTGACGATTCAAAAAATAGCCGGGCATGTCGCGGGTGTTGATCGGTTCGATCAGGATGGTGATGCCTCGGGCCGCGGCCTGCTGTGCCGCATGCGTGAGGTTGGCGATGTAGCTGGCCTCGCACTCGGCGATGGTCTGTCCGGCGCCGACGATGCCCGCCATCACGTGCAATTGCCGGCAGCCAAGCGTATCGGCATAGTCGAGAGCGCGTTCCAGGCCGTCCCGAAACTCCGCCTCGCGCCCCGGCAAGGCCGCCAGGCCTCGTTCGCCCGCTGCCCAGTCGCCGGCGGGCGTGTTGAATAACACTTGGGTCAAGCGATGCTCGTCGAGTTGCGCACGTACTTGAGCCGCTGACGCTTCGTACGGGAACAGGCATTCGACACCTTGAAAGCCGTCGGCGGCCGCGGCGCCGAAGCGCTCGAGAAAAGGGTGCTCTTGATACATGAGCGTCAGGTTGGCGGCAAAGCGGGGCATGACACACTCCATGTAACGAAATGCGCGCCACCGTCGGCACGCGTTCAAGGGCGCTACTCGTCGCCGATTTGCGCCGCGGCGACGCTGCGCAGCTGGAATCGTCCGTCGTTATTGAACAGCCATGTCTCGACGATGTGCACGTGGCCGCTGCTATCGAGCAGGGTTCGGCTCGGCGGCGGAAATGGCGAGGCGCGCCGCAAGCTCGTCAGTGCCGTGGCGTCGGCTGCCCGGTCGCCGTTGTCGCGAAATAATCGCACACCCGTGAGGTATCCGCGCCGGTCGACCGCGTATTCGAGCGTCACTACCGAGCGCAACAGCGCTTGCGGCCGGCCCGGTGTAATCATGCGCGCATCGACCCGCGTGATGTACCTGGCCAGCGATACCTTGTAGCTCTCCAGGGCCGGGTTGGATGGCGCGCCAAGAACCAGCGGGCCGGGGTGCTTTTCGGAGATCGCGCAGCCGCCGAGCAGCAGCGCGAGCGCCAGCAGCAACCAGCCGCCGCCTGCACGCCAACGGGTTTGCTGCGATGCGCAAGTGGTATTCATTCCTTGCCCTCGCTTGTGCGCCAATTCGGCATCAGCGTGTTGGATGGCAAATTTTCGTCGAGCAGCTTGCGCGCTGTATCGATGCCGGCAACCGGCAAGCCGGTGGGCTCGAGCAGGCCGATCTGCACCAGCACGCTGGCCTGGTCCCAGTAAATGTGCTCGTGATACAGCTTGTCGCCGCGGAACTTGACGATGGCGACCAGCGGAATCTGCACGCGCCGCCCGGTCGGCGCGACCCCCGGCAGCATCCAGTCGATTTCGCAGGTGTGCGTGAAGCAGAACAGCATTTCGTCGACCAGCTGATTGGCGCCGACCGTGCGCGATATCGGGATCAGTTTTGTATCGGGCGGATTGGCGTTGACGAAATGGTACTGGTAGAAGCGCTTGAGTTGTTTATGACCGACCCCGCCGGTCATGGTGGGGATATGGTTGACATAAGGCTCGTCGACCATGGTTTTCATCAACGGCTCGACCTCGCGCGACTCGAACTCCAGCGCGCAGTGCGCCTCCCACAGCGACGGAAAATCGTAGTGGGGGCCGATCTCGCGCCGCAAGGCGGCAATCGAGCGTTGATGTGCCAGCGTGGCGGCGGGCTTGTCGAAATGATCGCCGCCGGGGCGCGCAAAGGCGTGGTCGACACCGGGGTAGACGTACATCTCGGCATTGGGCGTTCGCGCAAAGGCGGCGATGATCTTGTCGCGCGCCTCGGCCGGGCAATATTTGTCGTCGGCGGCGAAATGCAGCACCAGGCGCGACTTGATGTTGCCGATTTCCTCCAGATGCTTCTCCAGCCCAACGCCGTAGTAGCCGACGGCTACGTCCGCGTCGGTACGGCAAGCCGCCAGCATCGCGAGCTTGCCGCCCAGGCAAAAGCCGAGCACGCCCGCCTTGCCGGCAAACTCCTTGCGCTCGCGCAAAACCGCCAGGGTGGCGGCAATGTCCTCCATGCCCCTGTCGACGTCGAACGCCTGCAGCAGGGCGAAAGCCTTTTGCCAGTCACCCGCGGTGTAGCCGAGCTCGATGTTGGGTTCCTGGCGCCAGAACAGGTCGGGTACCAGCACGACGTAGCCTTCCTCGGCGTACAGGTCGGCGATGTCGCGCATGGTCTGGTTGACGCCGAAAATCTCCTGGCACAGGACGATGCCCGGGCCGCGGCCGTCGCGCGGCACCGCCAGATAAGCGCGGAACTCCTGTCCCTGGGTGCTGGGAATGTTGATATAGCTACCCGCCATGCTGAACTCCTTGGGGATGTCGATAAAACGGATTCGCGCGCGACCGGCAAGGCTCGATGACCGTCAGGCGATACGGACTGCGCAGCAAAGTCTCTTTCAAGATAGCACGACGACGAGCCGGGCATGCCGATAAAATGCGGGTGAACTGTTTTGCATATTCGCACCGATACCGGGAGTGACATGATTACGATTTACCACAATCCACGCTGCTCGAAGTCGCGTGGCGCATGCGATCTGTTGGCGCAATCGGCCGCCGCCTCGGGCGAGACGGTGCAAGTGATCGAATATCTGAAAACGCCGCCGACGCTCGCGCAACTGCAGGTGCTGCAAAAGCAGCTCGGCGTGAGCGCGCGGGAAATGCTGCGCGAGGGCGAGACGGAGTATCAGGCACTGGGACTGGACGACCCGTCGCTGGACGACACCACCTTGCTGCGCGCGGTGGCCGAGCATCCGAAACTGCTGCAGCGGCCGATCGTGGTGCGCGGCGAGCGGGCCGTGATCGCGCGCCCGCCGGAAAAGGTGCAAGAAATTTTTTGAGGCGCGCTGATCCGGGTGTTGCCCCGCCCCCTGGGGCACGCGGTGGTTCGGCTTTTACCGCTGCCCTGCCGGGCCGCTGTGTTCAGGCAGCGATTCGACGGCACCTTCCTCGTCTCCGGCATTTTCAGCGGCGCCCTCGCCGGACCCGATGCCGCCCGCTGAACCGGCGCCGGCTTGCGGTGCTTCAGCCAGCGCGGCACGACGCGCCTTGAGTTCGGCCAGCATGTTGCAGAACAGCGCACCTTGCTCGATCGCGTCATCGAGCGCGATGTGGGTGTGCGGCAGCGGATCGAACCAATGCCTGGGGAGGTTGGGTTTGATGCTTTTGCGGTACGGCAGCTCGGTCAGCGCGAACGCAAGCGTCTTGATGTCGAGGGCGGACCAGGAGAACGGACAGCGGCCGGCAAAACGCATCATGTACCAGAACATGAACGTGAAGTCGAAGCCCGCCGGGTAGGCGACGAAGACCGGTTTGCCGGGCAGGGTGTCGACCCATTTGACGTAGGCCTTGAGCGCGGTCTCGGGCGCCTGCAGATCCTGACGGCAGGCGGCCCACGCCTCGGGCTCGGTTTTCCACCATTTCATCGTGAACGGGTGCCCTTCGGCGCCGGGCAGCGTTTCGAGGTTGGCGCTGAAGGTACCGATCAACTGCTTGTCGGCCGTGTAGGCGGCCGAGGCGAAACTCAGCATCGAATGCGGGCCGGGGATCGGGCCGTCGGCTTCGACATCGGTGCTGACATAGATTTCGAGGTGGTCATTCATGGAGACGGGGATATCAGCCAAAGCGGGTGTCGGCGACAAAAGGATTGGTGCGGCGCTCAGTGCCGAAAGTCGACACCGGCCCGTGCCCTGGCACGAAGGTGACGTCGTCGCCCAGCGGCCAGAGTTTTTCGCGAATTGCACGGATCAGGTCGGCATGGTTGCCGCGAGGAAAATCGGTACGGCCGATCGAGCCCGCGAACAGCACGTCGCCGACGATCGCCAGTCGCGTCGAGCGATGGAAAAACACCACATGGCCGGGCGTGTGGCCGGGGCAGTGCAGCACTTCCAGCGTTTGTTCACCGAATCGCACAGTGTCGCCGTCGCTCAGCCAGCGATCCGGACTCAGTGGCTCGGGTGCCGGAAAGCCGAAACGGGCGCAGGAGGCTTCGAGCTGGTCGATCCAGAATTGGTCGTCTTGGTGAGGACCTTCGATCGGCACGCCGCGCCGCTTTGCCAACGCGCCGGTGCCGGCGCAGTGGTCGACGTGGCCGTGCGTCAGAAGGATTTTGTCGAGTGTGGCGTTTTGCCGGACGAGTTCCGCCTCGATGAGATCGAGGTCGCCGCCGGGGTCGACCACCGCGGCGCGGCGGGTGGTTTCACACAACAACACAGAGCAATTTTGCTGGAACGGGGTAACGGGGATCAGGATGACTTTCATTGGAGGCGCCGGTATCGATAGCGACATTGTAAAGCCCTATCGCCCGACCCATCCTGCTGCGTCGCAAAATAGGTCAGCATGTACTTACTTCCGCCGCCGGTTCGAGCCGTGATACACTCGCCGGCATGCGAATACGCGACATGCTCAAACGGTTCGCGATCGGCAGCCTGGCCGCCACGTTACTTGCGGCCTGCACCACGCCGCTCGAACCTTCTCCGCCCTCCTCGCCGCCGACGTCTTCCAAAGCAACTCCGTCGTCGGTGACTGATGCCGCGCGTACACCTTCCACCGCTTTTCATCCGCTCGACCTTGGTTGGCCCGGCACGTCGCCGGCCGATGCCGACGGCGTACCCGAAGACGGCTCGGCCCACCTGCGCGCCGACGTCGGTACCTTCTTCGAGGAGGGCATGGCGTCGTGGTACGGCAAAGGGTTCAACAAGCACCGCACGGCCAGCGGCGAGCGTTTCAACATGCATGCGATGACCGCCGCACATCCGACGCTGCCGCTGCTGAGCTGGGTGCTGGTGCGCAACGTGCGCAACAACAAGGCGGTGATGGTGCGCATCACCGATCGCGGCCCCTACAGCAAGCACCGCATCATCGATCTCTCGTATGCGGCGGCCAAGCAGCTCGGCTTTGCCAGGCAGGGCGTTGCCAAGGTTGAGATCCGCAAGCTCACGCGCAGCGAGGTCATCGCATTGCGCATGGACAAGGACACGCCGCTCGACGAGTCCTCCGACAAATGATCGGGCGGCGGCAACCGTCTACCGTTCGGCCTTCAGCGCAAGAGCCCGTTCGTATAGCGCGTTCTTCGACACCCCGGTGATCGCCGCGGCCAGCTTGGCGGCACCTTTGGTTGGCAGTGCTTCGAGCGCCAGCGCCAAAATCCGCTCGACCTCCGGCGACAGGGCGTCGGCCACCGCTGGCGGTGCGCCCTGAACTACCAGAACGAATTCGCCGCGTTGGCGGTTGGCATCGGCTTCGAGCCAGGCGGGCGCTTGCGCCAGCGCGCATTCGTGCAGATTTTCGAAGCGCTTGGTCAATTCCCGGGCAATCAGTATCCGGCGCTGCGCGCCAAGCACCTGGGCCAGAGCGGCCACGGTTTCGACGATGCGGTGCGGTGCTTCGTAGAACACCAGCGCCTGCGGTTGCCCGGCCAGCGCCTGCAGCGCGGCGACGCGTTGCGCCGCCCTGGACGGCAGAAAGCCGATGAAAGTGAAGCCCTCGACCCAGGCGCCGGCGACACTGACGGCGGTGATCGCGGCGCTCGGGCCCGGCAGCGGAATGACCTCGAGGCCGGCGGTCCTGACGGCCTCGACCAGCCGGGCACCGGGATCGGAGATGCCCGGCGTGCCGGCGTCGGAAATGTAGGCGATGCGCTCGCCCGCGCGCAGACGGGCGATGATTTTCTCGGCGGCGGCGCGCTCGTTGTGCTCGTGGGCGGCCAGCAAAGTTTTTTCCAGGCCGTAGCGGGCCAACAGATGCGCGCTGTTGCGGGTGTCTTCCGCCGCCA
>JAGXBI010000352.1 GCA_018971155.1 Burkholderiales bacterium | reverse complement strand
CCGCTCGTTGTCGCGCATGACGGTGGTCACGAGCGGCTCGGACGACGTGGTCGAACAGATCACCAAGCACCTGAATCGTCTGATTGAGGTTGTCAAGGTGGTCGACCTGACCGAGGGGTCGCACATCGAACGCGAACTGATGCTGATCAAGGTGCGCTCGGTCGGCAAGGAACGCGAAGAAATGAAGCGCATGGCGGACATTTTCCGCGGGCGCATCATCGATGTTACCGAGAAGACTTATACGATCGAACTGACTGGCGATGCTTCCAAGCTGGATGCCTTCCTGGAAGCGATCGACCAGACGGCTATCCTGGAAACCGTGCGCACCGGCGGCTCGGGGATCGGCAGGGGGGAGCGCATTCTAAAGGTGTAAATTAAAAGGAGGTGGCATGAAAGACTGGCTGTCGTTTGACAGGATGATCACACCGGTCATCCTCAAGATCGTCTACATCCTGGCCATGATCGCAGTGGTAGTCTCCGGGGTCATCACCCTGTTCCGCGGCGAGTTCTGGCATGCCATCGGCATCATCGTATTTGGTTTGCTCGGCGTGCGGGTGTACTGCGAGTTATTGATACTTCTGTTCAGAATCCACGAGAATCTGGTTGAGATCAATCACAGCTTGAAAAACAAGTGAAAGCAGCGCGCATCTCGGGCGGGGCCGCCACGGTTGCATATTATTGAGTTCGATTTACGGGACAATTCCATGAAAGTTTATTACGACAAAGACGCAGACCTCTCCCTGATCAAAGGCAAGCAAGTCACGATCATCGGCTACGGTTCGCAAGGCCACGCCCACGCACTGAACCTGAAGGACAGCGGCGTGAACGTCACCGTCGGCCTGCGCCGCGGCGGCGCCTCCTGGAACAAGGCCGTCAATGCCGGCCTGACGGTCAAGGAAGTCGCTGAAGCCGTCAAGGGCGCCGATATCGTCATGATGCTGCTGCCCGATGAGCAGATTGCCGAAGTTTATCAGCGCGAAGTCGCACCGAACATCAAGGAAGGTGGCGCGCTCGCGTTCGCCCACGGCTTCAACGTGCACTACGGTTGCGTGGTGCCGCGTGCCGACCTCGATGTCATCATGATCGCACCCAAGGCCCCGGGCCACACCGTGCGCTCGACCTACACCCAGGGCGGCGGCGTGCCGCACCTGATCGCCGTGGCTCAGGACAAGTCCGGTGCTGCTCGTGACATCGCCCTGTCGTACGCCGCAGCCAATGGCGGCGGTCGCGCCGGCGTGATCGAAACCAATTTCCGCGAAGAGACCGAAACCGATCTGTTCGGCGAGCAGGCCGTGCTGTGCGGCGGCACCGTCGAGCTGATCAAGGCCGGGTTTGAAACCCTGGTGGAAGCCGGTTACGCGCCGGAAATGGCTTATTTCGAGTGCCTGCACGAGTTGAAGCTGATCGTCGACCTGATCTACGAGGGCGGCATCGCCAACATGAACTATTCGATTTCGAACAATGCCGAGTACGGTGAGTATGTGACCGGCCCGCGCATCGTCAACGAAGACACCAAGAACGCGATGCGCCAGGCTCTGAAGGACATTCAGACCGGTGAGTACGCGAAGAGCTTCATTCTGGAGAACCGTGCCGGCGCGCCGACGCTGATTTCCCGTCGCCGCTTGATGGCCGAACATCAAATCGAGCAAGTCGGCGGCAAACTGCGTGCAATGATGCCCTGGATCGCCAAAAACAAGCTGGTCGACCAGTCCAAGAACTGATCGGGATCGTAATCCGCGCATCGAGGGCCGGCGGTATCGCCGGCCCGGAGAAAGCCGCTTCAGGCACCCACAGGCGTCTGAAGCGGCTTTTCTGTTGGCTCCCGGATCGGGAAAATCCGGTCGCGCGCCGAACGAGTTGTTACAATGCGGCCACACCGCACGAGCGCTGGGCGCCGCGCGGCCGGTTTCCCCTCATTCACCCGTTTTTAGGACGCGAGCGATTCGCATGAATTATCCCCATCCGATCATTGCCAAAGAGGGCTGGCCATTCCTGGCCGTGGCCGTCGCCGCAGCATTGATCGTCCATTTCATCGTCGGCGTGTTGTGGGCCGCACCCCTGTGGATCGTGGCCCTGTTCGTATTGCAGTTCTTCCGCGATCCGCCTCGCGCAGTGCCGTCCGAGGCTGGCGCCGTGCTGTCGCCGGCCGATGGCCGTATTGTGGCGATCGAAGCAACGCAGGATCCGTACGGGCAGCGTGACGCTCTCAAAATCAGCGTTTTCATGAATGTTTTCAACGTGCACTCGAACCGGGCGCCAGTTGACGGTACCATCACGAAGGTGGAATATTTCCCTGGGCGTTTTCTCAACGCCGCGCTCGACAAGGCGTCGCTGGAGAACGAGCGCAATGCGCTGTTGATCGACGCCGGCGGACATACCGTGACATGCGTCCAGGTGGCCGGACTGGTGGCGCGCCGCATCCTCTGTTACGTCAAGGTCGGCGATGCGCTCACGCGCGGCCAGCGTTACGGTTTTATCCGCTTTGGCTCGCGAGTCGACGTTTATCTGCCGTTGACGGCCCGGCCACGCGTGGCCATCGGCGACAAGGTGTCGGCAACCTCGACGATTCTGGCCGAACTCTAGTAGCGCACGCGGTCAAACCGCGTGGTCAAGTTTCAGGAGCAAGCAATGGCGGGTAACAATCGCCGCCGGCCGCGTAACAATGTCACTCATTTGCCACGGCTGTCGCGGACGGATCAGACAATGAACGAAGAACTCGAGCACGACGACGATGACGTGAGGGTGGCGCGTCCGCGCAAGCGGGGCATTTATCTGCTGCCCAACGCCTTTACCACGGCGGCGCTGTTCTGTGGGTTCTATGCGATCGTGCAGGCCATGAATCTGCGCTTCGAGTACGCCGCGATAGCGATCTTCTGTGCCATGGTGCTCGACGGCATGGATGGCCGCGTCGCCCGCATGACGAACACGCAGAGCGCGTTCGGCGAGCAGTACGACAGTCTGTCCGACATGATTTCGTTCGGTGCCGCGCCTGCGCTGGTGATGTACGAGTGGATCCTGCGCGATCTGGGCAAGTGGGGTTGGCTGGCGGCTTTCGTCTACTGCGCCGGCGCAGCCCTGCGGCTGGCCCGCTTCAATACCAATATCGGGGTTGTCGACAAGCGTTTCTTCCAGGGGTTGGCCAGTCCGGCGGCCGCTGCGCTGATCGCCGGCTTCGTTTGGCTGGCGATCGACAACAAATTGCCCGTGCGCGACGCGTGGATGCCCTGGGTGGCGTTTGGATTGACCGTCTACGCTGGCGCGTCGATGGTCTCGAATGCGCCGTTTTACAGCGGCAAGGCGCTCGACGTGCGCCACCGGGTGTCATTCGGCATGATTCTGCTGTTCATGGTGGGGTTCGTGCTGGTGTCGTCCGATCCGCCTGTGGTGCTGTTTTGCCTGTTCGTCGCGTACAGCGTCTCGGGATACGTGGTATGGGCCGCTCGAGCAGTGCGGGGCCGCCATACGCGGATTTTTGGCGATGTCGACCTGGGTGGCGGAGACGAATAGCCGCCAGACACCGTCCGATCTCCGGCGGGGCGTCGTCCTGGCTCCAAACCGCCGTGACGGACCTGCTGCGGATCGTCCGGAG
>JAGXBI010000351.1 GCA_018971155.1 Burkholderiales bacterium | reverse complement strand
AGGCGGCTCAGGCCGTGTTCGACAGCGATCTCGGGTTGCCAGATCGGCGGGTTGGCAAAGCGATCGCGCAAGGCGGCGGGCAGCAGGCGTTCGGCCGGCACAGGCGGCTCGCCCTCGCGGGTCGCGATGACCGGCAGGCGTTCTGGATGAGAAATCAGGGGGGAAGCCACGATGTTATTCGAATGGATATGTCGCCTATTCTACTAGCCTCCGGCTAATTGCGACGGTCAAAAAAAAAGCACCCGAAGGTGCTTTTTTCCTGGCACAGCGGATGCCTCAAGCTTCTGCCGTCGTCTTTTTGCTCTTGAACGCCAGCTTTTCCTTGATGCGAGCCGATTTGCCCGATCGATCACGCAGGTAATACAGCTTCGCACGGCGGACGTCGCCGCGACGCTTGACTTCGATGCTGGCCAACAGCGGCGAGTAGGTTTGGAAGGTACGTTCCACGCCTTCGCCCGAAGAAATCTTGCGCACGATGAACGAGGAGTTCAGACCACGGTTGCGCTTGGCGATCACCACGCCTTCGTAAGCCTGCACGCGCTTGCGGTTTCCTTCAACGACGCTGACGTTGACCACTACGGTGTCGCCGGGAGCAAACTCGGGAATGCTCTTGTTGGCGGTCAGGCGGACGATCTCTTCCTTTTCGAGTTGTTCGATCAGGTTCATTGCTTGCTCCATAGCCATCATGTCGACGTTTCATACCGCCCCACCGGGGCCGGCCTCGACAGAGGATGGGTTTTTAACCGGCGTCGATTCAACGACGCCACCCTCCGGCAAGCGGGTCACTCATTCGACTCGTTTGCCAGTTTTGCCAGCACGGCCTCGTCGGCCTTGCTGAGCAATCCATTACGACGCGCCGCCACGATCAGATCGGGCCGCTTGCGCCATGTATTGGCCACTGCCTGTTGGCGTCGCCATTTTTCGATTTCCGCATGGTGCCCCCCCAGCAATATGTCGGGGACACGCACGCCTTGGTACTCTTCCGGCCGGGTGTAATGCGGGCAATCGAGCAGGCCGTTCACGAAACTGTCCTGCTGCGCCGACTGCGCGTCGTTCAATACACCAGGCAATTGCCTGACTACCGCATCCATCAATGCCATCGCCGGCAACTCCCCGCCCGACAGCACGAAATCGCCCAGGCTGATTTCTTCGTCGACGCAGCGATCGATCAGGCGCTGGTCGATCGCTTCGTAGCGGCCGCACAATAACACGAGTCCTTCTTCCGCAGCGAAGCGCATGACATGCCCGTGGTTCAACGGCGCGCCTTGCGGCGACAGCGCCACCACGCGCGGCCCATGCACACCTGCCTGACGTTGCGCCGCTCGCGCGGCGTCGATCGCATCCTCGAGCGGTTTGGCCAACATCACCATGCCGGGCCCGCCGCCATAAGGACGATCGTCGACCGTGCGATAATTGTTACTGGTGAAATCGCGCGGATTCCACAAGCGCATGCCGAACTGCCCCTGCTTCAGGGCGCGACTGGTGATTCCCCATTCGCTGATCGCCTGGAACATTTCAGGAAAGAGCGTAATGACGTCGAACTGCACCGCTCCTCCTCATGTATCGCCCAAGGCCATCGAGCCTCGCCGGTCTGCGCTAATAGTCCAACCCCCAGTCGACCACGATGCGCCCGCCTGCCGTGTCGACTTCGTGGACGTACGAGCCGACGAACGGAATCAACCGTTCGGCATCCTGCGCCACGCCGCGCCGATCAATGGCCGGGTAAGCCACCCGCAAAACCGCATGTGCCCCGTTGTCCAGCAGGCCACTGACCTCGCCAAGCGTCTCGCCCTGCAGGTTGGTCACCTGGGCGCCGATCAAATCGACCCAGTAAAATTCATCTTCCTGCGGCGTCGGGAACGCGCTGCGGGGCACCCAGACCTGAAAGCCCTTGAGCGCTTCGGCAGCATCGCGACCGTCGATGCCCTTCGGCTGAGCGACGATCGAGCCACTGTGCTCGCGGCTACGGGCGATTTCGACGATATAGGCATCGCGTTCGCCAGGCCACCGTAACCACCAGCGGCGAGCCCCCAGGAGCACTGCGCCGTCGGCGGAGTGCGGCTGGATTTTCAACCAGCCGCGAATGCCGTGCGCCTCGGCGACATAGCCCAACTCAACCAGATCGCCCGGCAGATCGCCGGCCGGCACGGGCGTACAAGCCGACGGTACGCCGCCTTGCCGCGCCGCCTGACTGCGGATCAGTGGTTCACCGCTGCGCATGTGATTCGGCGCACCGTATTGAAATACCCAACCCGTCAGGCATGTCCGATATCAATCAGGCCGACTTTTGCTCGCCTTGCTGCTTGAGCAGGCGCGTGACGGTCGGCGACAGTTGCGCACCAACGCCTTGCCAATAGGTCAGGCGGTCTTGGGCAATACGCAGACCCTCTTCCTTGTCCGACGCAACCGGGTTGTAGAACCCAATGCGCTCGATGAAACGGCCATCGCGGCGATTACGGGAATCCGTTGCCACGATGTTGTAAAACGGGCGCTTTTTCGCGCCGCCGCGAGCCAGGCGGATAACGACCATAGTAATTCCTTGAGAAACCTAAACGGGTTTAAGCACAGAAAGCGCGTGATTATAGCGCAAAAACATCGTCAAAACAAACACTTCGAGCAGTCCCGGCGGCCCGCCACGCCGAGCGCCCGGCGCGGTGCCGGTCCGCGCCGGGCGCGCTGCACGGGGTTTCGCGGTGCGCCGCTTTCCATCCGGTGTCGACCGGAATATCCTGAGCCTGGCGTGCTCGCGACGGAAATACGCGATACGCGGCCGCAAGGAACCGACCGGCCCCGCCGAGAGTCAATCGGCTCAGACATCCAACGCTTTGCCGCACCACGGATCACAAAAAAATGACCAAAAAGAATGCCTTCACGAGCGCCGCCCGGTTACTGGCCGCTTCCTCGATCGTGCTGGGCTCCTTCGTCGGATGCGCGGCAACGCCGATTGCGCCGCACGCCAACGGGGCCGTCGAGCCATCCGCAAACACCACCGCCGGGCTGACCGGTCGATGGGTATTGTTGAGCTGGACCGGGCAGCACGCTTCACTGCCCTCCGCGGCGCGCAACGTTACCCTGGCGCTCTCGAAAGACGGTGCCTACAGCGGCTCGGGCGGCTGCAACCGGATTTTCGGGCAATATCACGTCGGACCGGCACACCAGCAGATCAACCTGAACACGCCGTCGACGACCCGCATGAGCTGCCCGGTCGACGTGATGGCGTTCGAATCGCGGTTTCTCGCCACCCTCGCGCACGTCGACCGGTTCGAATTGACCGATGACACGCTGGTCCTTTTCGTGCGCGACACGGATCGCCTGACCTTTGCCCGCCAGGTCATTCCCAAACAGGGGACGCTGGCCGATGACACGCGGGGCAAATCGATAGCATCGGGCCGGGCGCCAGCGTAGAATAAGCGCCGCACTGACCGGGCCCGGACCGTCGGCATCCGGCGCACCCGCCGGCGCGGTCAACTGCCGCGCCGCCGCTCCTGGGCAGGCGCGATCGAAAAACAACTGGCCGCTTCTCCCTACTGACGCCCCATGGCTTATAAATCCAAGACCGTGGCTGCCCTGCTTGCCTCCGCACTCGGCACGCT
>JAGXBI010000350.1 GCA_018971155.1 Burkholderiales bacterium | reverse complement strand
CGGCGCTGAGTGCCGCCCATGTTTCCCGGAAATAGTCGAGCACCGCCAGTTCCGGATAGCCGGGCGCGCGCTGCGCCGCGCCGCCGTCGGCGATCGCCTCGAGCAGGTCGGCCAGCGGTCCCCGCGTATCGCTTGCTCCGCTCGAGTGGCTTGAGCGACTCGCTGGGGCGCCGGCGTGCCGTAGATCGTCGGCATACGCTGTCAGCAGCGCCGACAGCCGCTCATCGAGCAGGCGGCGCGCCTGCCCGGTATGACCGGCGGCGCGCCGCTGCAGTGCGTCGATGAAAGCAAAGCGCACCGGATCAAGCCGGTCGGCGCCGCTCGCACGCCAGGCCTCGAGCGTTGCGCGGGCCTGGTCGGCGGCGCTAGTCATGCAGGCCGCCATCGGTGGCTCCCGGGCGCGGCACGGCGGCGATTTCGACGCGCCGGTTCCTGGCCCGCCCCGCCGCGTCGGTGTTGCTGCTCACCGGTTGCTGCGAGCCGAATGCCGCGGCAAACACCGACGAAGCGGGAATGCCCTCGTCGATGAACGCGCGCGTGACAGTCAGCGCGCGCTGTGCCGACAGTTCCCAGTTGTCGGCGAAGCGCCGGTTGGTCGAGCGCACCGGCAGGTCGTCGGCGAAGCCGCTGACCATCAGGATCTGGTCATGCGTCTTGAGGTAGGCCGAAAGCGGCCCGACCAGGCTCTTGAGCAGCACCCGGCCTTGCGGTTGCAGCTGATCGGAATTGAGCGCGAACAGTACGCTGCCGCTGATGCCGATGCGCCCGTTGACGAGCGTCACCCGGCCGGCCGCGAGCGGCCCCGCCAGCGCCTGCTCCAGCGCGTGACGCCGCTGTGCCTCGAGTTGCCGCTGCCTGATCTCGTGCTCGAGTTTGGTCGACAGACCCAGCTGCACGCCGAGCACCGCGACCAGGATCAGCACGAAGGCGCCCAGCAACACCGACATCAAATCGCCGAAGGCCGCCCATACCGGCGCGCTCGGCTCGGCGCCGCCGTCGATCTCCTCGTTCATGCGGCCTCGGCTTCGTTGGCGAGCGGGCCGCTCAGGCGCTGCAGATCGTCGATGATCTGCCGGTGCGACATCATGCTCAGATCGATCACCTCCCGGGCCTGCGCGACGTAATAGGCGAGTTGCTCGTCGCTGCGCGCGAGCGATTTTTCCAGCGCGGCCTCGATGCGTTGCAGATGTGCCGTCAGTTTTTCGTTGGCCTGGCCGAACAGTTGCACCGCCGCGCCGAACGCCTCGCCGAGGCTGGCCACCTCGACGGCGCCGCCGGTCACCTGGGCGGCCACGTCCGCCAGTTTGCCGGTCTCGGTCTCGACCCGTGCGGCGAATTGCCCGCCAACACGCTGCAGCAGGTCGGCCGAGGTCGCCACCAGCGCGTCGATCGCCGCGCGCTGCTCGTTCGATGCGTGATTCACGGCAACGAGCAGGGTCTCCACGGTGGCCAGCAGGCGGCTGCGCTCCTCCAGCGTCGCGGTATCGCGCGCCAGGCTCTCGGAGAGTTGCTCGCGCAGTTGGGCGACCATGTCGGCGGCGGCCTTGGGCGCCGCGGATGCGGCCTGCACGAGCTGGGAAATTTCGGCGATCGTCTGGCTGGCCTGCGTTTGCGCCTGGGCCGAGATTTCGCTCGCGGTACGCGCCAGAGTCTCGCAGATCGCGTGCTGTTGCTGCTCGCCGCGGGTGGCGGCTTGCGCCAGCTGTTCGGTGAGCCCCGCAGCCATCTCGCCGAGGCTCTCGTGCCAGGCTGCCAACCGTTGTTCTTCGCGCCGAGCCGATGCGCTTTGCCAGTCTTCCTGCCAGCGCGCATGCGACTCGCTCAAGTTGCGCAGCAGCGACGCCGCGTGCTGCTCGACGGCCGCGGCGGCCACCGCCAGTGACTGCTGGTGGCGCCCGGCCAGCCGCTCGTTGGCCTCGGCATGCTGCGCCAGCGTTTGGGCCCAGGTTTGGCTGGCGCTGGCCGTGGCGTGCTCGAGCCGCGCCGAGACGCCCTCGACCAGGCTCGTCGAACGTTGCTCGAAGGTTTCGACGACGCGATCGAACGAGGCGCTCAGATCCCGGGCGGCGCGCTCGCCGGCCTGGCGCTGCTCGGCCAGCGCACGGCTCCAGGTCTCGGCGATGGAGGTATTGGTCGCGGCCAACCCGCTTGCCAACGCGTCGAGCTGCTGCTGCACGGCTTGCGTAACGGTCTCGCGCTGCGTGGCTGCCTCGCGCGTGAGTTCCGCCATGGTGGCGGCCATTACCGGCTGCAGCGCGGCCCCTGCGGCCTGGGCGCCCTCGGCGGCGCTTTGCCGCAGCGATTGCCCGACCGAATCGGCCAGGCGCGCATAGGCCGCCTCCGTTTTGTCCAGGAATGCCTGCTGAGTGGCCAACTGTTGCTCGCTCGCCGTGCGGCCGTGCTGAGCCAGGGCGGTCATCACCGCTTCGAGGCGGTCGACCAGCGCGGGCATGGTCTCGGTTTGGCGCTGCAGCAGCTTGAATGCCTCCTCGCGTTGATGGGCGTGCGAATAGCCGCGCAGCGTGGTGACGATCTTCACATCGAGTGCTTGCGCCGCCTGCAGCCGCTCACGGCGGCACATGGCCGAGAGCAGGCCCAGCATCGCGGAGGTGGAGACCCCGGCGATCGATGTGCCGAACGCGAACGCGAGCCCCTTGAGCGGCGCATCCAGCGAGGTGCGGATTGCCTGCAGGTTGGCCGCGCCGTCCAGGGCGGCTCCGGTACCCTTGAGCGTGGCGACCATGCCGAGCAGTGTGCCGAGCATGCCCAGCAACACCAGCATGCCGACCAGATACGGCGTCAGCGCAGGCCCCGGCAAGGCCACGCGCTCGCCCTCGATACGCAGACGTACGGCACCGCGCAGGCCCGGCGGCACTTGCCCGAGCCAGGCGTCCAGCGCCGGCGGCGGCTCGGCCAGGCCAGCCACCGCATGTTCGAGCGCGGCGGTGGCCTGGGCGTAGCGTTTCAGTTCAAAGGCCCCCGCCAGATAGCAGGCGCCCACCACGGCGGTGGCCGTCAGCGCCAGCGGGTTCGAGCCGGCATAGCCGGCGCCGATCCAGCACACGGCGGCCAAGCCGACCAAAAAAACCACAAGATGAAAGCGATATCTGGACATGGCGTCCCAATTAACAGGTGCGCAGGGCGGCAAGCAGCCCCGCGATCGGTTGAAAACGAATCTCCAGCTCGGCCAGCAGGATCCGCTGCATGTCCTGGCGGAACTGGCCCAGCCAGGCGCGCGCGGCAGCCGGCATGGCCGCCTCCGGCACATCGGCCTGCATCTGCTGCCCGGCCTCGCGCAGCCGCTCGAAGTGCACGCCGAGCAGGGTGGGCACGGTGGTCAGCAGTGCCCGCTCGCGGGCGTCGAGCGCCTGCTCCAGGCTGGCGTCCAGCGCCGCGAGCCGTGCCAGCGCCGGGGTCCGGGCCATGAGTTGCCGGCGCAGCCGCTCGCGCAACAGGCCGATGTCGGTTTGCATCGTTTGCTGCACGGTGAGGTAATCCTGGCGAAACACCGCGAACTCGGGGACCGGGTTGGCCGTGTTGCGCTGCACCGGCGCGCGTGACGCCGTGCGGCGACCGCCGCCGCTCACCACGCCGCTGGCGCCGGCGATGGCGTTG
>JAGXBI010000349.1 GCA_018971155.1 Burkholderiales bacterium | reverse complement strand
ATCAACGTCGTCAGCACCCCTTTTGCCTGCAATATCACGCTGCCGTCGACCCCGCCGATATCCTTGACCGCGAACACCCCCGTGAGCAGTGCGCCGACGATACCGCCGATACCATGCACGCCGAAAGCGTCCAGCGAATCGTCATAGCCCATCTTGCTCTTGAGCCAGGTTGCCGACCAGAAGCAGATCACGCCAGCGGCCAACCCGATGGCGAGCGCCCCCGTGACGCCGACAAAACCGGACGCCGGCGTGATGGCCACCAGCCCGGCCACCGCACCCGAAGCGATGCCCAGCACCGACGGTTTGCCCTTGGCGAGCCACTCGACGAACATCCAGGCCAGTGCCGCCACGGCGGTAGCCACTTGGGTGGTCAGCATCGCGAAGCCCGCACGGCCATCGGCAGCCACCGCCGAGCCGGCGTTGAAGCCAAACCAGCCGACCCACAGCATCGCGGCGCCGATGAGCGTGAGCACCAGATTATGCGGAGCCATCGCCTCTCTGCCGTAGCCCACCCGCTTGCCCAGTACGAGACAGCACACCAGCCCGGCAATACCGGCGTTGATATGCACCACTGTGCCGCCGGCGAAATCGAGGATGCCTGCGCCCGCGAGCCAGCCGGTCGGCTCCCAGACCATATGAGCGATCGGGGCATAGACGATGACCGACCACAGCGACATGAAGATCAGCATGGCGGAGAACTTCATGCGGTCCGCGAAGGCGCCGGTAATCAACGCCGGAGTAATGATCGCAAACGTCATTTGGTAGACGAAATAGACCGTTTCCGGGATCGTTGGCGCCAGGTGACTCACCGTGAGCGTGGTCGCCTTGTCTCCCTTGATGTAATTCATGCCTTCGAGGAAGACACGCGAGAGCCCCCCGATGAACGGCCCGCCGGGCGTGAACGCCAGACTGTAGCCAATGACCGTCCAGAGGATCGTCACCACGCAGGTGATCGCGAAGCTTTGCATCAACGTGGCCAACACGTTTTTCTTGCGCACCATGCCGCCATAAAACAACGCCAGGCCCGGAATCGTCATGAACAGCACCAGCGCCGTGGAAGTCAACATCCAGGCCGTATCGCCCGCACTGATCTTCGACGCGTCGACCGAAAATGGCGCGGTCGGCGCGGCAGGGGCCGCCGCCGGGGCCGCTGGGGCAGTCGCCACAGGCGCTGCCGCGGCCGGCGCGGAAGCGTCGTCCGCCATCGCTGCGCCTACCCCGCCAGCGAGCAGCGAGCCGGTGAGCAACAAGAACACCAATAATTTACGCATCTTCGTTTTCCTCTTGTCCCTATTTTTTTACAAAGCGTCCGCGCCGGTCTCGCCGGTGCGGATCCGAATCACTTGCTCGACGGGCGTCACAAAAATCTTTCCGTCGCCGATCTTGCCGGTGCGAGCGGCCTGCTCGATCGCTTCGACGGCCTGATCGACCACGTCATCGCCGACGACGACCTCGATCTTCACTTTTGGCAGGAAATCGACCACATACTCGGCGCCGCGATACAGCTCCGTGTGCCCCTTTTGCCGTCCGAAACCCTTGACCTCGGTCACCGTGATGCCCGAGACGCCGATCGCGGATAGCGCCTCGCGCACCTCGTCGAGCTTGAATGGTTTAACTATGGCGATAATCAACTTCATGATGTCTGGCTCCTTGGAGGTTGCTGCAATCTGGCTAGGTTCTGCCGGTCGCCCGACGCAGCCGCATGCGATGCGGATGGGCCGTGCCCGGCACCCGCATCACGCCCTAACAACTTCAAAACGTTCTGGTAATGCTGGCAACCACCGTGGCCCCCCCCAAAAACCTGCCGTTGTTGGCAGCCGAATAGACGGATTTTTTCGCGTTGGTATCGATATAGGCGAGCGAGGCGCTGAAGCCCTTGCCGAGATCCTTGTTCAGGGCGATCTTCCAGTCGGTGTACGACGCCTGGCTGTAGTTGTGGACAAACTGGTGGCCCACATGCCCCGTCGCACTCAATCCCCACCAGCCAAGGTCGAAATTGCCCGTCAGATCGAGGTATCCGCTGTTCGTGGTCGAGGCGCCGGTCACCGGATTGACCAATCCGAACAGTCGCGTCAGGGAATTCGAGTATTTCAGCGTGAACGGCCCATAACCCAGTTGTGCATAAAGCTCGAACGTATGCGGACGCGGGAAATATTGGTTGCTCGGATACGAGCCCGGGTAGTAATACTGCAGGCCGCCGACATCGAAGGTCAGACCCTTGACGATCTCCCCGCGATATCCGCCATAGAAATCCATTTCGATCGGAGCGCTCACCGCCGAATTCCCATCCGAAATCCAGCTAATATTGGAGGCCCATACCCCCGCATATAACCCGCTCGTATGGGTGAGATCGAAACCGCCTTGCACGGCGGGATTCTTGTCGGTCTGGGAAATCCCGCGGAACCGATAGTCCGACGCCAGCCCCACGTTGGCCGTGATGGTCAGCGCACTGGCTGGCCCCGCAGGCGCCGACTGCGCCCGCGCCGCGCCAGTCATGCCGGCCATCGCGCCACAAAATAGACACCCCGCCATCACAGCTGATACAGTTTTCATATCGCGTTACCCCGGTTGAATTCATTGAATGACAGTTGCTTGTGACCCACCTTCCGTCAATGGGATAAGCAACTCCCGTGCCATCTGAATTCGACCCATGCGACTGACTGGATTGACGGGCGCCCCAGGGATCCCGGGCGCTGCGAAAACGCCCCTTGGCAACGCCAGCAAGGACGTTCGCGAGCCAAACGCGAAAGAAATTCCGTGATACAGTTCCGGGCATTTCGGAACGCCCCGCCGGGCACCCCGCCCCATGCCCAATAGTGCGTTCCAAACGCACGGATTCGGTGCATGCACTACCGCAGTGCCCGTTTGATTGAATACCTCAGCCAAGGAGGAATAGGCGATGAAACCCAATGACATCCTGACCGACATGCAAGCCAAGTTGGGAGAAATGCTCAAGCATTCACCGGTCCGCGACATCGAGCGCAATATCAAGGCAATGATGGTGCAGGGCTTCAATCGGCTCGATCTGGTCACGCGCGAAGAATTCGACGTCCAGGCTCAGGTCCTGGCGCGTACCCGGGAAAAACTCGAAGCCCTGGAGCGCCGCATCGCCGAACTCGAAGGTCGTTCTCATCACCAGGACTGAGCTCGGATTTTTTCCGTTGCGCTGCTCCCGCATTCCGATTTTGTCCCTCATCACTCCCGCCGGCGGTCGATGCCTCGTATAGTGCTCCGCTAACGAGGCGCAGCCGGGTCATCCTGGCAACACCGGCTCGCCGCCACAGGGAGAAAACACGTCATGTCGCTCGCGGTCGTCAAAAGCCGCGCGCTAGCTGGAATGCGCGCGCCCGAGGTGACGGTCGAAGTTCATCTCGCCAACGGTCTGCCGTCGTTGACGATCGTCGGATTGCCCGACACCGAGGTCAAGGAGAGCCGCGACCGGGTTCGCTCCGCGATCCAGAACTGCCGCTTCGAATTTCCCGCACGCCGCATCACCGTCAATCTGGCGCCGGCAGACTTGCCCACGGAGTCCGGTCGCTTCGATCTGCCCATCGCGCTGGGCATCCTGGCGGCCAGCGGACAAATCCCGGCCCCGGCGCTTGCCGATCACGAATTCGCCGGCGAGCTGTCGCTGTCCGGGGAGTTGCGGCCAATACGAGGGGCCTTGGCGATGGCGCAC
>JAGXBI010000348.1 GCA_018971155.1 Burkholderiales bacterium | reverse complement strand
CGTGTTTCTGACAACGCACAACTGGGGCAAGGCGGCCAAGTTCTTTCAGGCGCTTGGCTACGAGCTGGCGTTCGAGACCGACCACAATTCCGGCCAGCTTCGCAATCGCGTGGGGCCTGAAATTTTCATCGCGGAGGTGCCCGAAAGCGAGGCGCCGCAGATGCATCTCGTTCTCAAGGTGCCGGACGAAGCGGCCTGCCAGGTGGGCGGAAATGTCGTGCAGGTCACGCCGTTCCAGGACACGCATTGGGGAACCCGGGAGATGACCGTTCGCGATCCGGATGGCCGCATCTGGCGACTTCAGGCCCCTGGCAGGGAATAGTCGGGGGTTGGCACGAATGCGCAAGGAACAGCGGGGGCGTTGCATGGCGGCGTCCGGTTTGAGCGAGGTCTGAGTGATGTCCGATCCGTCGAAGATTGAGCCCGATGCGACGGCCGCACGCGTTGCATTATGGCGAGCGCTGCATATGCAGGTCGATCAGCCGCCGCACGTTTTCGCCGACGACGTCGGTCTGAAGCTATTGGCGCCAGGCGCCGATTGGCGCGATCGCGGCGATATGGATCCGCAGTTCACGCGCCCGTTTCGCGCGTCGATCGTGGCGCGGGCGCGCTTTATCGAGGAGTTGGTGGCAGAGCAGGCGGGGCGCGGCGTCGATCAGTATGTGATTCTCGGCGCGGGTCTCGACAGCTTCGCGCAGCGTCGCCCGGAAATCGCGTGTGGCATGAGGGTGTTCGAAATCGATCGGCCTGGCCCGCAGGGTTGGAAGCGCCAACGCCTGATGGAGCTCGGCTTCGGCGTTCCGCCGTGGCTGCGTTTTGTACCGGTCGATTTCGAGGCAGGGCAAAGTTGGCGCGATGGCCTCGTGGCTGCCGGCTTCGACGCCGGCAAGCCGGCCATCGTGGTCTCGACCGGCGTGAGCATGTATCTCACCCAGCAGGCCAATGCAGCCACGCTGCGTCAGGTGGCGGAGTTCGCGCCGGGTTCCACGCTTGCCATGACATTTCTGCTCCCGCTTCATCTGGCCGGCCCCGAGGTGCGCCCCGGGCTGGAAATGGCCGAACGGGGCGCGCGCGCCAGCGGCACGCCGTTCCTGAGTTTCTTCACGCCGCAGCAAATCCTGGCGATGGCACACGACGCCGGGTTCGGCCAGGCGCGGCATGTGAGTGCGGCCGAACTGGCCCGACGCTATTTTGCGGACAGGGCCGACAGCCTGCGCCCGCCGGACAACGCGGAGGAGTTGCTGGTGGCGAGCGCCTAGCGCGGCGGCCGAAGCGTCACCTCAGTGAGGGATTGGCCGCGGGAGTTCGTCGTCGTCGCATCCGCACCCGGCTTCGCGGGCAATGATGCGATGCAATTGCCTGAAGCGCTCGTGCACCGGTGTTTGAAAGAGCGGATCGGCGCTCGGCATGGGCCTGTCGCGCGCGATGGCATCCCAGTCGTCGCTGTCGAGGCGGGCCAGCGCCATCGGGAAGAGCGTCAATTCTTCCATGGCGATGTTGTGACGCAGCCGCTCGCCATAGAGGCGCAGCTGGAACTCGACCCATTCGGCCGAGGCGTTCTCCTCGCGGATCAATGATTCAAGCGCCTGCAGCAACTGATGTCCCTCGCGTACCAGCGTCGCATGCTGTGCCTCGATTTCGCGCCCCAGCGCGTCGGGCAGCGCGCGCTTGCCGAGCAGGCGCTCGACGATGCGGTCTTCCAGCGCGTGGTGATTGACGTCCGGAAACCGCGTCAGGTAGTAGGTAGCGTCGACCAGCAAGGCTGTGCTGGTCGGTGATGCGCCATGGACGGCGATGGCCTGATCATCGAACAGGCGGATCAGCCGCTCCAGGTTGCCATGCTCGGCACGCAGCGTGTCAACGATGTTCGTCACGATGAGCCTCCTGCGAGGCCGCGCGCCGGTTCATCTCGTCGATGGCCAGTGCCGAATGCGCATAGGCCGCGCCAGCTCTCATCTCGGCCGCGACCCAGATCGCTTCCATGATTTCCTGTTGCGTAGCGCCTTGCTTGAGGGCGCTGTTGGTGTGGCCGCGAATGCAGTAAGGGCACTGCGTGACGTGGGCGACGGCCACGGCGATCAGTTCCTTGGTTTTCGCCGGCAGCGCGCCGTCGGCAAATACCGCGCGGTTGAATGCCATGAAAGCGGCAAGCGCGTCCGGCGCCAGTTCGCGGCGCTGGGTTGCCACCTTGGGTGTCCATTGCGGGTACATCGAATCTTCCATTATTGACCTCGTGTGAAAGTGGCCCGGGTCTGCGGGCCGATGTCTGCGGCGACCGGCTCGCCGGATCGGGTTCAGCGATCGTGCGGCAAATAGATCGTCACGAGCACCGATGCATCGTCGAGCGCCTCGAGGCAGTGCGCATGGCCCGGCTCGACGAACAGCAGGTCGCCGGCCTGCATGGTATGCGTGGCGGCCTCCGTGGAGAACTTCAGGCGGCCCTCCAGGCATTGCACGGTGATTTCGCCGGGCACCCGGTGTTCGGGGATGCGCTTGCCGGCCGGCAGCATCAACCTGATCACTTCAAGCCGCTCGGAGCGCACCAGCGTGACGGACTTGGCGTCTCTGAGCGCGGGGCCAAGCGGCCGGATGTCGATCAGTTCTCCGAATGCTGCGCGCGGCGTTGCCATGGCGGTTCTGGTTCCTGGACAAAAAGCGATTCAAACGATCCGGCGTGTCAGCATGGTCTTGATCAGGCCGATCGCTTTCGCCGGGTTCAGGCCTTTGGGGCAGAGGTCGGTGCAATTCAGGATCGTGCGGCAGCGGAACACGCGATAGGGGTCTTCAAGGTTGTCGAGGCGGGCGCTGGTTCCCTCGTCGCGCGAGTCGACCAGGAATCGATAGGCCTGCAGAAGTCCGGCGGGGCCGACGTATTTGTCCGGATTCCACCAGTACGACGGGCAGGCGCTCGAACAGCAGGAGCACAGGATGCATTCGTAAAGGCCGTCGAGTTGGTCGCGCTCCTGCGGCGATTGCAGGCGTTCTCGTTCGGGCGGCGGCGTATCGTTGATCAGATACGGCATGATCGAATGGTATTGCTTGAAGAAGCTCGTCATGTCGACGATCAGATCGCGCACCACCGGCAGGCCGGGCAGCGGGCGCAACACCGTATGCTGCGGCAAGTCGAGCAGGTTCGTGACGCAGGCCAGGCCGTTCTTGCCGTTGATGTTCATCGCGTCCGAGCCGCATACGCCCTCGCGGCACGAGCGCCGGAAACTCAGCGACGGATCGAGCGCCTTCAGGCGCATCAACGCATCGAGCAGCATGCGGTCGCCTGGCGCGGGCTCGAGTTCGAACTTCTGCATGTGGGGGCCCGCGTCCTGGTCAGGATCGTAGCGGTAGATCTCGAACGTTCTGGATTGACTCACGATGTTGCCTCGCTGCGTCTGGCGCCGGTATTCCGGCGACCTGTCATGCCCCCGCGGAGCGCGGCTGGCGCCGCACCGTACGAAGGCGACCTTTTGATTAAATGTATCACGGCGTGATATTAATGAATAGGCTACCGCGGTGACTCAAGTTTGATCGGGATCAAGGTTCGGCGAGAGTTCTTTTCCTCATTGATCGAGACCTGGTTTTTCCTCCCGGGCGGGCGGTTTGCCGCCTTTGGCGCAGGCCCGTTAGATTTTTTGTCTCGCCGCTATTGAATAAACCAATTTCCTCATGGAGTTGATAACTATTATCATTTGACCACAGTGTTCGGCCATCCGATCCAACCGAGCGGCTGTGTAAAAACGATCCA
>JAGXBI010000347.1 GCA_018971155.1 Burkholderiales bacterium | reverse complement strand
CGTTGCAGTCGCTCGAGGCCGAAGTCGGCGCGACCCTGATCGCCCGCACCACGCGCACCTTGCGCCTGACACCCGCCGGCCAGCGCTTTCGCGAGCGCCTGCAGGACGTATTTGCCGAGCTCGAGGCCGCGCGCGCCGAAGTGGCCGAAGAAACCAGCCGTCTGCGCGGCACGTTGCGCGTGAGTGCGGCCACGCAGTTCGGCCCGGCCTATGTCGTTCCGCTGGTGAGCGAATTCCTCACTCGTCATCCCGGGCTTGGCGCCGCGCTCGATTTCGACGACGAGTTTCGCGATCCCGTCAAAAGCGGGGTGGACGTGACGATCCGCATCGGCGACACGCCCGACTCGCGGCTGGTCGCACGGCGCCTGGCGTCGGTGCGCCGCGTGGTCTTCGCATCGCCTGAATATCTCGAACGACACGGTCGGCCGCTCGCACCGGCCGACCTTGCCGAACACGATTGCGTGATCCGCTCCAACGCCGCGCATCCGCGCCTGTGGCGCTTCCAGTCGCCCGAGCAGGGCGAGATTGCGGTGACCGTCAAAGGGCGCCTCGAAGCCAATCATGCCGACGCTGTCAATCGCGCCGTCGCCTGCGGCATGGGCATCGGCATCGCCACGCTGTGGCAGATCCGTCCGCTGCTCGAAGCCGGCAAGGTCGAGCGGCTATTGAGCGCGTTCGAGCCCACGCCAGTGCCGCTCAATGCCTTGTGGGTGCGCGCGCCCCGGCTGCCGGCGCGCACCCGGCAATTCATCGATTTTCTTGCCGAGCGATTTGCCGACGAGTGGCTGTAGTCCAGTCAGGTTCGCGTGCGCACCGCGTGACTCAGCGGGCATGTGGCTGCTTGACAATTGTCAACCCGAGTCAGGGCCGGTCGCATCACACTGAAAAAGTTGCGCGAGTCATCCGCTTGGCGCCGCGCGGCCTGGCCCGCAAACCCCATCATGCGATCCCCCAATGCGCCGACGGCGCCACCTCAAGGTCCCGATCAGATGCAACCGTCTTCGCGCCGGGCAGACATGACAACTTCCGAGTCCGAAGTGGCGACGAGCGCCGAAGCGCGGCAGGGTTTGTCGAGCGAGCGGGCGGCCGCGCTGCAGGCGCAATGGGGCCGCAACGAGATCGCCGCGGTCGCGCGCGCGGGGTGGTGGGAGACCCTGCTCGAAGTTCTGCGCGAGCCGATGTTTTTGCTGCTGCTGGGCGCCAGTGCGGTATATCTGGCGCTGGGTGACCGCATCGAAGCATTGACCCTGCTGGCCTTCGTGCTGCTGGTAGTCGCCCTGACGGCGTTTCAGAGTCATCGGACCCGCCAGGTGCTGGATGCGTTACGGGAACTCTGCGCACCGCGCGCGCAGGTCCTGCGCGACGGCACGCTGCAAGCCGTCTCGGCCACCGAACTGGTGCCGGGTGACGTCGTGGTGGTCGGCGAGGGCGCCCGCGTGCCGGCCGACGGCGTGCTGTTCGAGGCGCATGAGCTTAGCGTCGACGAGTCGCTGTTGAGCGGCGAGTCGGTGCCGATCGCCAAGTCGTGCGATGGCACGCTGCCGGAACCGGCGCTTGCCGCAACCCGGCAGCTGTTCTTCGGCTCGATGGTCGTGCAGGGCCAGGGGCGCATGATCGTGAGCGCCATCGGGGGCTCCACCGCGCTCGGTCGCATCGGTGCTTCGCTCGGCGGGATCACCCAGGCGCAATCCCCGCTGCAGTTGCAGGCACGCGCATTCGTCAATCGCTTTGCGATCGTCGCGCTCTGCCTGTGCGTCCTGTTGGCCGTGGCGTACCGCTGGCGTACCGGCGAGTGGGTGCCGGCCCTGCTGGCGGGCATCACGCTCGCCATGGGCATCCTGCCTGAAGAAATTCCCGTGATCATGACGGTTTTCATGGCGCTGGGCGCACGCCGGATTGCCGCCGAGGGTGTCCTCACGCGCCGCCTTAATGCGATCGAGACGCTTGGCGAGGTATCGGTACTGTGTGTCGACAAGACCGGCACGCTCACGCAAAACCGCATGGCGGTGCGGGTACTGTTCGCACAAGGTCAGGAGCAAGTCGTCGACGACACGCTGCCCGAGCTCGGCGAGGCCTATCATGAGTTGCTCGAATATCTGGTGCTCGCCAGCGAGATCGAGCCGTTCGACCCGATGGAGCGCGCCTTTCAACGGGCCGGGCAACGGTACCTTGGCGGTACCGAGCATTTGCACGGAGATTGGGCGCTGGTTCAGGAATACGCCCTGAGCCCGGCCTTGCCTGCCATGTCGCACGGCTGGCACGCGCCGGACCTGAGCCATTATCCGGTCGCCTGCAAGGGCGCACCCGAAGCCATTTGCGATTTATGCCACCTGGACGAGGCGCAAACCGCCGCGCTGCTCGAGCGTTCGGCGCAAATGGCCAGTCGCGGCTTGCGCGTGCTGGGGGTGGCCCGGGCGCTTCATCCCGGCAGCGAGTGGCCCGCCAGGCAGCACGATTTCGAATTTTCATTCGTCGGACTGGTGGGGCTGCTCGATCCAGTGCGCCCCGAGGCCGCCGAGGCGATTGCGGCGTGCCGCGCCGCAGGCATTCGGGTGGTGATGATCACCGGCGATTACCCGACCACGGCACAGGCAATCGCGGCCGAAGTCGGTCTCGATGCGACGCGCGTAGTCAGCGGCGCCGCGCTGGCCGAAATGGACGATGCGCAGTTGGACCGGATCATCGACCGGGTTCAAATCTTCGCCCGCATTCAGCCGATGCAGAAACTGCGGCTGGTGGACGCGTTTCGGCGGCGCGGCGAGGTCGTCGCCATGACCGGCGACGGCGTCAACGACGCCCCGGCCCTCAAACAAGCCGACATCGGCGTGGCGATGGGCATCAAAGGGACCGAAGCGGCGAAGGAAATCGCCGACATGATCATCACCGACGACAACTTCGCCACGATCGTCTCGGCCGTCGAACAAGGGCGGATCATCTATGCGAACATCCTCAAATTCATTCATTACCTGCTCTCGTGCAACTTTGCAGAGATCCTCACGGTGTTCGCCGCGATCCTGATCGGCCAACCGCTGCCGCTCGGGGCGCTCCAGATCCTTTGGCTGAACATGATCACCGACGTCTTCCCCGCCCTCGCTCTCGCGCTCGAGCCGTCGGCGCCGGACATGATGAAGCGTCCGCCGCGCGACCCGCGCGAAAGCCTCGTCGGCGGGCAATTCCTCGGCCTCATCGCCTGGCAAGGCGCGATGCTCTCGGCGCTCACGCTGATCGCGTTCGAGGTCGGCCTGCGGCGTTACGGCGGCGAGCCCGACGGCATCCTCCGCGCGCGGACGATCGCGTTCCTGACCCTCGGTTTCGCGCAAGTCGTCCACGCGTTTAACGCGCGCTCGCAGCGCCGTTCCGTTTTTACGTCGCGGCTCTTCACGAACGAATGGCTTTGGGCCGCGGTCCTGACCTGCGTCGTGCTTCAAGTCGCCGCGATCTCGGCGCCGCCGCTGCGAGCCTTGCTGCACACGATCCCGCCCACGGCATTCGACTGGGCGGTGATCTCCGCCTGCTCGCTGGCGCCGGTCGCGATCGTGGAGTTATCCAAGCTCGCGACCCGACGACGCAGCCGCGCCGCGGCTCCGATCAAGGCTTGAGTCCCGATTACGAATCTCAACGCCCCGCCGCATCTCTTTCAGGAGGTGCGGCCGTCCCCGTGAAAGGAGTTTGGCATGCAACGGTTTCGGAGCCTGCTCGTTCTGATAGACGGCGACCCGTCGCGTCAGCCCGTCCTGAC
>JAGXBI010000346.1 GCA_018971155.1 Burkholderiales bacterium | reverse complement strand
GTCTGACCTCCATCAAACTGGCTGGCTTCAAATCCTTCGTCGATCCGACCCATTTTCATGTGCCAGGGCAACTGGTGGGGGTGGTCGGGCCCAACGGTTGCGGCAAGTCGAACATCATCGACGCGGTGCGCTGGGTGCTCGGGGAGTCGCGCGCTTCCGAATTGCGCGGCGAGTCGATGCAGGACGTCATTTTCAATGGCTCGACCACCCGCAAGCCCGCCAGCCGGTCCAGCGTCGAGCTGATTTTCGATAACAGCGACGGCCGCGCGGCCGGCCAATGGAGCCAGTACGCGGAGATCGCCGTCAAGCGCGTGCTGACGCGCGACGGCACGTCGAGCTACTACATCAACAACCTGCCGGCACGCCGCCGCGACATCCAGGACATTTTCCTTGGTACGGGCCTGGGTCCGCGCGCCTACGCGATCATCGGGCAGGGCATGATTTCCCGCATCATCGAGGCCAAGCCCGACGAGTTGCGGGTATTCCTGGAAGAGGCTGCCGGCGTATCCAAATACAAGGAGCGCCGCCGCGAGACGGAAAACCGCCTGCACGATACGCGCGAGAATCTGACGCGGGTCGAGGATATCCTGCGCGAGTTGGCGAGCAATCTGGACAAGCTCGAATCCCAGGCGGCGGTCGCGCAACAGTTCAAGGCCCTGCAAAGCGACGGCGAAGAGAAGCAGCAACTGCTCTGGCTGCTGCGCAGAAATGAAGCGCAGGCCGAACAGGAGCGCCAGCAGCGCGCCATCGAGCAGGCGCAGATCGACCTGGAAGCCCAGATGGCTCGGCTGCGGGCCTCGGAGTCCGAGCTCGAAACCCTGCGCGCCGCGCACTACACCTCGACCGACGCCGTGCAGGCCGCGCAAAGCGGACTGTATGAGGCGAACGCCGAAGTCAGCCGGCTCGAGGCGGAAATCCGCTTTGTGGTGGAGTCGCGCAACCGGGTGCAGGCGCAGCTCGCCGCCCTGAGCGCCCAGCGCGAGCAGTGGCTGGCACGTTCGGCCCAGGCGCAGAGCGAGTTGGCCGAGGCGACCGAGGAATTATCGATTGCCGAGGAGCGCAGCGCGCGGGCGCAGGACGAGGCTGCCGCGCACGGCGACGCACTGCCGGCCACCGAGACTCGCTGGCGCGACGCTCAGGTCGGGCTCAACGAGCAACGTGCGGAAATCGCCCAGGTCGAGCAGGCCCTGAAACTCGAGGCCGCCCATCAACGCAACGCCGACCAGTCCCTGCAGCAATTGCAGCAGCGCCAGGAGCGCCTGCAGGGCGAGGCGCGCGGGCTCGACAAGCCGGACGAAGTCTTGCTGGAAAATCTGCGTGGCGAGTTGGCCGAGCAGCAGGCGCTGCTCGAGGACGCACAGGCGGCGCTGGCCGAAGCGCAAGAGGCGTTGCCGCGCCTGGAAGAGGAGCGGCGGTCGGCGCAGGCTAGGGTGCAGGCCGAAGCAGCCGCGATCGCACAACTCGAAGCACGCCTTGCCGCGCTCAAGCAGTTGCAGGAAAGCGTGCAGACCGAGGGTAAGGTCCAGCCCTGGCTCGACAAGCACGAACTCGCGCAATTGCCGCGCCTGTGGAAAAAGCTGCATATCGAGCCGGGCTGGGAAAATGCGCTCGAGTCGGTATTGCGCGAGCGGCTGGCCGCGCTCGAAATCAGCAATCTTGACTGGATCAAGGCGTTTGCCAGCGATGCGCCGCCGGCCAAACTGGCGTTTTATTCGCCCCCGGCGGCGAGCCGCCCGCTCGAATCGCCGGCCGGGCTGCGCCCCTTGATGGCGTTGCTGCGCATCGACGATCCGGGGTTGCGAGCAGTGTTGCAGGAATGGCTGGGGGCCGTGTTTGTGGCCGACGACATGGCACAGGCACTGGCGCTGCGCGCGCAGTTGCCGGCCGGCGCGACGCTGGTCGTGCCAGCAGGCCATCTGGTCAGCCGCGTTGGCGTGCAATTGTACGCGGCGGACTCGGAGCAGGCCGGACTTCTCGCCCGGCAGCAGGAAATTGAAAACCTGACCAGGCAACTGCGTGCGCAGATGCTGCTGGGTGACGAAGCCAAGACCGCCGCGGTGCGCTGCGAAGCCGCCTACAGCCAGAGCAGCCAAGCGCTTGGCGAGACGCGAGCGCGAGCCGAGCGGGCGACCCAGCGTGTCCATGCGCTGCAGCTGGACGTGCTCAAGCTGACCCAGGCGTACGAGCGCTACAACGCACGCAGCACGCAAATCGACGATGAGTTGCGCGAAATCGCCCTGCAGATCGAGGAGCAACTGGCCCTGCGGGCCGAGTCGGAAGCCAATTTCGAACAGGCCGATGCCCGGCTGGCGGAGTTGCAGGCGCACTTCGAAGATGGGCAGCTCGAATTCGAATCGCTCGACACCATGCTTGGCGAGGCGCGCAATCAACTGCGGGATCTTGAGCGCGCTGCTCAGGAAGCCAAGTTTGCCGAAAAGAATATCGAAAATAAAATCAATGAATTAACAAGAAATATTCAGACATCGCATGAGCAGGCCGAACGCCTCGTCGCGAGCATCGAGCAAGCTCAGATTGAATTGGTAAAAATTACCGAGCAAACCGTCGAGAACGGTTTGCAGGACGCCCTGACGGTGCGGGCCGAAAAGGAGGATATCCTCACTGCGGCCCGCTCGGAACTGGATGCGCTGACATTGCAGTTGCGGCAGATGGATGAGCAGCGCCTGACGGTCGAGCGAGGCTTGCAGCCGCTGCGCGATCGGATCACCGAGCTGCAGCTGAAGGAACAGGCGGCGCGTTTGAACCGGGAGCAGTTCGCCGAGCAACTGGCGGCCGCGCAGGTCGACGAGGCGGCGCTGGCTGCCCGGCTGCAGGCCGATATGAAGCCCTCATGGCTGCAAGGCGAGGTGACGCGGATCAACAATGCGATCAATGCGCTCGGACCGGTCAATATGGCCGCTCTGGACGAATTGACTGCGGCGCGCGAGCGCAAGACCTTCCTCGACGCGCAATCGGCCGACCTGACCGAAGCGATCAATACGCTGGAGGATGCGATCCGCAAGATCGACCAGGAAACGCGTACTTTGCTGCAAGGGACGTTCGACGAAGTCAATCGGCATTTCGGCGAGCTTTTTCCGTTGCTGTTCGGCGGCGGCCAGGCCAAGCTGATGATGACCGGCGAGGAAATCCTGGATGCCGGCGTGCAGGTGATGGCGCAACCGCCGGGCAAGAAGAATTCGACCATCCACCTGCTGTCGGGCGGGGAGAAGGCGCTGACGGCGATCGCGCTGGTGTTCGGCATGTTCCAATTGAACCCGGCGCCGTTCTGTCTGCTCGACGAAGTCGACGCGCCGCTCGACGATGCCAATACCGAGCGCTACGCGAAGATGGTCGAGCGAATGTCAAGCAAAACGCAATTTGTGTTTATTTCACACAACAAGATCGCCATGGAAATGGCCCACCAGCTCATCGGCGTTACCATGCAGGAGCAGGGTGTATCGCGCATCGTGGCGGTGGATATGGAATCGGCCGTGAACATGGTGGAGTCCAACTGAGCGGACTGACCAGGGAATATTGGATAGCAATGCATACGGAGCGAGAGAAGGAAGCCGCGCATGAATGAGCTGCAGCTGGGACTGATTGGCACTGGGGTCGTGATATTGCTCGGCGTGGTGGCTTACAACGCCTGGCAAAGCAGTAAGGTGAAACGGAGAATTCCCAGGTCGATGAAGGGCGGCAACCAAGGCATGGTGCCGGCGTCGGCGGCCGAACATTAAGACGAGCGTCCGTTC
>JAGXBI010000345.1 GCA_018971155.1 Burkholderiales bacterium | reverse complement strand
TGCATCTTCGACGATCGCGCCGCCGTCCATGAAGATGACGCGGTGAGCGACCTTTTTTGCGAACCCCATTTCGTGCGTCACGCAAATCATGGTCATGCCCTCGCGCGCGAGCTCGACCATCACGTCGAGCACCTCGTTGATCATTTCCGGATCGAGAGCCGAGGTCGGCTCGTCGAACAGCATCGCGATGGGGTCCATCGATAGCGCGCGAGCGATCGCCACGCGCTGCTGCTGGCCGCCCGACAGTTGCGCCGGGTACTTGTGCGCGTGTTCGCGCAGGCCGACGCGCTCGAGCAGCGCGAGCCCCTTGAGGCGCGCCTCTTCCTTGCCGCGCTTGAGCACCTTGATCTGTGCCAGCGTCAGGTTGTCGAGAATCGACAGATGGGGAAACAGCTCGAAATGCTGGAACACCATGCCCACGCGCGCGCGCAACTGGGTCAATTTGATCGACGGCGCGCCGAGCTCCACCCCGTCGACGGTGATGCGGCCCTGTTGATACTGCTCCAGGCCGTTCACGGTTTTGATCAGCGTCGATTTGCCGGAGCCGGACGGGCCGCACACCACGACCACTTCGCCTTTGCCGACCTGGGCGGTGCAATTGTCGAGCACCTTGAACTGCCCGTACCACTTCGATACATTTTCCATCGCAATCATTGCGCGCTCTCCCGAGTTGTGTTGTGCCGCGCCCGTCTAGCGCAAGGCCGGCAGCGCCAGGCGCGACTCGACGCGGCGCTGCAGCCAGGCCAGGCCGGTGCTGAGAATCCAATAGATCAGGGCGACCGCGAGATACAGCGGCAGCGGCTGGAAGGTCGCGGCGATGACTTCCTGCGCCGAGCGCAGCAACTCGGTGACCGTGATGACCGACACCAGCGAGGTGTCCTTGATCAGGCTGATCAGCGTGTTGCCCAGGCTCGGCACCGCGAGCCGCAGTGCTTGCGGGCAAATCACGTAGCGCAGCGTCTGCAGGTGATTGAGGCCCAGGCTGTGGGCGGCCGCCCATTGGCCTTTGCCGATGCCCAGGATCGCACCGCGCATGCTCTCCGACAGATACGCGCCGGCGTTGGCGGTGAGCGTCAGGATGCCGGCCGTGGTCGGGTCCAGCGAGATGCCGATATTGGGCAAACCGTAGTAGACGACGAATATCTGCACCAGCAGCGGCGTGCCGCGCATGATGCTGACGTAGCCGCGCGCTATCGCGACGGCGATCGGCTGGCCGCTGATGCCAACGATGGCGACCGCGACGCCGACCAGCAGGCCGAGCACCATCGAGGCCACGGCGAATTCAACGGTGAGCGCGGCGCCCTTGAGCAGCAGGGGCAGCGCGTGAGCGAGCAGAGCAGCAGGTTCCATGATGTGATCTCTGGCGAGCGCAGGCGCGCCGGCCGCCGCAAGGGGGCGCGTCGGGCCTGCGGTACAGCGGGCTGGGGGCGATTACTGCGCGATGGGCTGGCTGACGTCGGTGCCGAACCACTGCATCGACAATTTACGCAGCGTGCCGTCCTGGCGCAGCGAGCTCACCGCATCGTCGATGGCTTTGGCAAAAGCCGGGTTGCCCTTGCGAAACGGTATGCCCATCTCGAACTTGGCGCCATTGAGCAGCGCGCCGGTGCGCAGCGGCAGGTGCGAGGTCTTGATCAGGTAGGGCAGCATCAGCCGGTCGTTGATGCTGGCGTCGATGCGCCCGTCGGCCAGGTCGCTCAGGGTCTCGGGCGCGCCGGGATAGGTCTTGACGATCACGCCCGGCTCCGAATGGGCCAGATCGGCAAAGTTGCTGCCCAGCGAGACGCCGACTTTCTTGCCCTTGAGATCGGCCAGCGATTTGAAGTTGCGCTTGTCGCTGGTGCGCTCGATCAATTGCGCGGACGAGTAGGCATAGGGCGGCGTGAAGTCGAGCACCTGTTGACGCTGCGGTGTGATCGAGACCTGGTTGACGATGACGTCGAACTTGCCTGCCTGCAGGCCGGCGATGATGCCGCTCCATTCGGTGGTGACGAACACCGGCTTGAGGCCCATGCGCGTGGCGACGGCCTTGGCGACGGCGACGTCGAAGCCGTCGAGCTTGCCCGCGCTGTCGCGATAGCCGAACGGGGGATAAGTGCCTTCCAGGCCGATTTTCAGCACGCCGCTGGCCTTGACCGATTGCAGCAGGTCTTCGGCATGCACGGCGGCCGCGCCGGTGAAATTCAGGGCGACTGCCAACAGCAGGCCTTTGAACCAGATTTTCGAGGACTTCATGGGGGGTGTCTCCTGTTGAATCAAAGATTTATTTTTTGTACAGCGCTGTCATTACCTTGCGAGCTGCCGCATTGCCATTGCCAGGTCGTCGATCAGATCCTCCTTTGCTTCGAGTCCTACATGTAATCGGAATGCCTGACCGACGGCCGCTGCGGCCGGCGGTGGCGCCGCGGTGCGCTCGCCCCGCAAGTCGAACGGCATCACCAGGCTCTCGAAGCCGCCCCAGGAGAACCCGAGACGGAACAGCGCCAGATGATCGATAAAGGCGCGGAACGCGTGATCCGAAAAGCCGGGCGCCAGCACCACGCTGAACAGGCCCGAGGCGCCCGTGAAATCGCGCTTCCAGAGCGCATGCCCGGGCGCGTCGGGCAGGCCCGGGTGCAGTACCTGCGCGACTTCGGGCCGCTGCGCCAGCCATTGGGCGAGCGCCAGCCCGTTGCGCTGGTGGCGCTCGAGACGCACGGCCATCGTGCGCAGCCCGCGCAGCGCCAGGTAGACGTCGTCGGGGCCGGCATGCTGGCCGGCGGCGAACACGTACTCGCGCACCGTGCGCCAGGTGGCCTGGTTGGTGGTGATGACGCCCATCAGCGCGTCGGAGTGGCCGACGATGTATTTGGTCGCTGCCTGCACCGAGACGTCGACGCCGTGTTCGAACGGCTTGAAGTACAGCGGCGTGGCCCACGTGTTGTCCATCACCACCACCGCGCCGCGCGCGTGCGCGGCCTGTGCGATGGCCGGAATGTCCTGAATCTCGAAAGTCTGCGAGCCCGGCGACTCGGTGAAGACGAGCGTCGTGTTCGGGCGGAACAGGGAGGCGATACCGGCACCGATGCATGGGTCGTAGTAGGTCGCCGAGATATTGCAGCGGGCCAGCACGGTGTCGACGAAATGGCGCGTGGGCCCGTAGACGCTGTCGCTCACGAGGATGTGATCGCCCGCCTTGACGAACGCCATGATCGCGCTGGTGCAGGCGGCCAGGCCGGACGACACCAGCAGCGAGCGGTAGCCGCCCTCGAGGTGAGCCAGCGCGTTCTGCAGCGCGAAGGTGGTCGGCGTGCCTTTGCGGCCGTACCACATGACGTCGGTGTCGGCCGCATCGATGGCGCGCCCGCGCGCCTCCATGTCGGCAAGATTGCGGAATGTCACGGTCGAGGCGTGATATACCGGCGGGTTGACGATGCCGCCGAATTCAGCGGCGTCGCCGATGCCATGCAGCAGATACGTATCGGTCGCCAGCGGGCGCGACGCATGCTCGAAGGGAGATGTCATGTCGTGGTAGGTGGGTGGGTTGCGATTTCAGGGCTGGCGCAGCGTTGTGCGCGCGCGGTTGACGACCATGCGCTCGTGCAGCCGCGCCACGGTGTTGCTGCCGGTCTTGACGAACAGAAACGGGAAGAAGCCATGCACGATGGCCGCGAGCGAGGCGAGCAGCATCGGCACGCAAAACGAGAATGAAGCGCCCATGTGCTGCCAATAGCTCTCACCGACCGATGCCGGATGTTCCTTGAATAGCCTG
>JAGXBI010000027.1 GCA_018971155.1 Burkholderiales bacterium | reverse complement strand
TCGCAGCCACGGCAGCGACCGCCAATACCAATACCCACACAAATACCAACACAAATACCAACACAAATACCAACACAAATGCCGCCGGTGCGACCGGCAATGCCGGCCCGGTAATCCCGGGGCAGCGCTCCGCGGCCGGTCGTGGAGCCCAAGGCAACACTGGGCTCGCGCCAGGGTTGATCGATCTGACGGCGCTGTCTGCCGCGCCGTTGACGTTGACCGATATGCTGATGAATCCGTCGACTTCGGTCACGCCCCAGAGCATGGGCGCGGCGTATCACGATCCCTCGGCGCCCTACGAGGAGCGCAACCCCGTGCCGGCCGCGTTTCGCCGGCCGACAGCTCCCGCTTTGCCCGATCGCACGATGGTTTCGAGCGCCACCTTGAGCTCCGCGCTCGACGGCGTGTCGGGGTTGTCTCCCATCGATCAGGTGGCCACGCTTTTCCCGGGGCGCGGCATCCATATCATGATGGCGCGCACCGGCATCGAGGAAGCTGCGCGGGTGGTGGGTACCGCCCAGCACGTCGCTCTGATCACCGGTTTCACGGTGGCCAAGGGCATGCCCGAAACCGACGGCCCCCCCGGCACGGTATTGCTCTATCACGACCTGCAGAAAGCCGGCATCAAAGCGACCATCATCACCGACAAGACCAATGCGCCGGTGGTGCGCAAATGCCTGCGAGCGATTGGCTTGACAGCCCAGGACGTGGTGGTGTTCGACGCACCGCATAACTTTGGCAAGGCGCGGATTGCGGCCAAGGCGCTGCTTGATCGACTCAAACCCGACACGATGGTGTCGATAGAGCGCCCGGGGCGTAATGCCCAAGGGGAATATCTGAATATGCGAGGGGTATCCGTCAAGGGCTTTAACCCGCCACTCGATATTCTCTTCGAATTATTCGATAACCGCCCGAATGGGCGGGCGATTGCCATCGGCGACGGCGGCAACGAGATCGGCATGGGCAACGTCAATAACCACATGCCGAGCGATGTGTTGAACCTGAATAATCCGCGCGCGGACATGCCGGCCATCTATACGAAGGTTCTCTCGGACTATCCGATTACCGCCAGTGTGTCGAACTGGGGCGCCGAATTGCTGGGGGGCGCCGTGTTGCGCAATGCCAATAAGTTGCACTTGTGGCATAGCGTGGACCAGCAGACCGCCGCCATCATGGCGGCAGGGCGGGCCGGCGCGGTCGATGGCGTGATGCGTCTGCCGCCGGGCGAGGTGGAGGCCGATACGGGCCTTGCCGCCGGGGTGGACGGTTTCAATCCGAAGGCCCATCGCGGATGGTACAGACTGGCGAAGCAAGCGCTCGCGCAACCTCCCGTGACGCCGATCGAACTGGGATTGTTCGATTCGAGTAATGGCGGCATCGTGGCCGCCAAGACGCTCGGGAACGAGATGTCCGATCTGACGTCCGGCTCGCCGGTACGCCAGGTACTGTTTCTCGATCACGACAATGCGCCGTATGGCGAGCTGACACCGAGAATGGTCGCGAAACATACCCATAGCGCGTTCAAGAGCATGGACGAACTCAATCTGCACGGTCTCGGCATTGTCTGCAATACAGCCAGCGCGTCGGGGGAGAATGTCTATGCCGCGGGCGTGAGCACCCCCGTAACCGACCTGGTAATTCCGACGGCCAATGCGATCGTGGCGCATGGTGATCCCCACCCGGTGTTGATCGCCACCCAAGGCACTGTGGACGTAGGCGCCTATCCCGTTGCGATTGCGGAGGCAGCGGACCAGGCCGGTGTTACCGCGCCGACCGTGCACATGCTCGCGGCCCCGACATGGGCTCCGGCGGTCAATCAAATGGAGCATGTCAGCCCGAATCCGGAAATTTCCGCCGGACTGGACGAAAAGGTGCGCGCCGTGGTCGATCAGGTGCCGCCCAATGCGACGTCGGTGTGGTGCAATTGCACGCATTATCCGGTTCTGGCGGATCGCATCCGTGCCGCGCTGGCCGCTCGCGGCATGGGTGACGTGCCGGTGATCGATCCGATGGTCGACCATGCCAAGGTGATCACCGCGAGCCTGGACCTGCAAGCGACGGGGCCGACTGTCGGCCCCGAATACAATCAGACGATGGTGGTGACGACTTCCGATGACCCGTTTGCCGTGTGGCAGGCCGCCAAGAAAATCCTCGGTGACAATAGCGTTGTCATGGCCCAGGTCAAGAAATTTGGCGGCAAGCTTGACGAATCCTACGTTGTGCCAATGTTTCGTGCGCCGCGCAACATCAGCGCGAGCGAGGCGCTCACGCACACCCTGGCGCTCAAGGAGCTTCAGCGCAGCATTAGCGACGTGGAGTTGCGGCGCTTCTATAACACGATGTTGGGCATGATCGACGATGCGGCGCCGCCGGAGGGCGGTGCGCCGACCGCGCCGACGCAAGGCCCGTTGCCTCCGACGCCGGGGGCGCCGGGCGGCGTCGAGACGGCCAGCTTGTTGCAACCACTGGCGTCATCCGGCCCGAATCAATCGGCTGGCAGTGGGGCGGCGAGCGCCATGCCTTTGTGGTACGTGGGCGCGAAGAGGGTTTTGCTTTCGACCTCCTGGTTGACCGATCCAAACGCGGCGTCGGTAGTGCCTGCTACGGAAACGACCGCCGCAAACGCCACAAACGCCACGCAAGGGGGAGGCCAGCAGATCGAAACGCTTTCTGAAAGCGAGGCGTCGAGCGTGTCGCCGCCCGCCCAGCCTGGCGGTGTGAAAGGATTCTTCAGCCGCGTGGGGCATTCCAAGCTGCCGTGGTATCTGGGTACGTTAAGTGTTTCCGCACCGGCTTCTTTTCTGATCGATCCGCATGAGCTCGCGCTGGGCAACGGCACCGGGTTCGTGATGCGCGGCCTGGGCACCGCGGCGCCGCTGATCGTCCCGAAAATCAGCGGGCGGCTGGTGAACGGCTGGAATATGGTCAGCCTGTTCTTGAATGGCGCTTACCATAATTATGCGACCTGGAGCTTCGATCCGAGCCACTGGAACTGGAAAAGCCAGCCGCACAATAGCGGCTATGCGCTGACCGACGAAATGAGCGGCACGCAGAGAGCCTATGAATTGGTCAAGGGCAGGGCGTTTCCGGCGAGCAAGACAGAGAAGTACGTTACACAGGTGACGGCAACGGTGGCGAATTCGTTTCTCATGGCCGACTATTCGATTCAGGCGGGGCCGCAGTTCTGGCTGCCGACGGTCAGCTTTGGCGGAGGCGTGCTCTACGGACTGGGGAAGATGGCGCTGACCGATTTGCGCAGCAGCATTGCGGCAAGACGTGCCGTTGCACCCGAGGTGGTGGCCCAGTCGCCGTCCGAAGAGGCAAATGTGGAGGAGGCCGCAGTGTCAACTGGCGAGGCGCCGGTCGTGAAGGCCGCCCCGAAAATGCCGCTCGACAACAAAATCGCCACCTGGGCCAGCGCTGTCGGGCTGACCAGTTTCGGCGCGAGCTACCTGGTCAGCACTTTGACTCAGGCTGCGCCGGCGAAGAAGAAGCCCAATCCGGCGGCTTCTTCACAACCATCACCCACGACGTCACCCACGACGCCCAGTGGGGGATCCACGACGCCGCCGCCCGGTGAGCACACGCATCCCCATCCACATCCGAAACAGCCTCCGCAACCGCAAACGGTTGTGGTCGCGCCATACCATCCCGGCAACGAGGCGACCAGCACATTGGACGGCATTGCCAAGGAACATCTGGGGACATTGCTCACGGATAAGGAAAAAACGGATGGCCAACGCCGGCACTTGAGCAACGATACGTTGGTGGCCGATTTCGCCCTGGAGGAGTTGATCAATCTCAATCCGCAATACAACTTGGCGGCGAATCCTGATTTGCTGCTGCCGGGCTGGCAATTGGTTGTGACACGAAGCGACGGTTGAGCGACATGTCGTGAGAGTCGGTGGCGCGTGGCCGGCCCGTCGAGTCGCTGGGCTGTCGCGCCACAGGCATGTCGGCGGCGCGTTTGAAAGTGAAAAAGGGTTAGCCTGAGCTAACCCTTCTTTTTTTTGGTAGGCCGTGCGTGACTCGAACACGCGACCAACGGATTAAAAGTCCGCTGCTCTACCAACTGAGCTAACGACCCAACGAGACAGCGATTTTAGTTGTTTTTCGGAGAGAGTGTCAAGTTCAGGCGCCGGCGATGCGCTCTCGGCCGAGTGCGTCGCTCGCCATGGGCATGTCGCACGCGCCGCCTCGCCTGTTCGCGATGAGGCGGTCGACGTCAAAAACAAAAAACGCCACTCGTTCGAGCGGCGTTCTTGCTGCCGGTTGGCTGTGGACGAATCAGCGCAGCTTGGCCAGACGCTGCTTGGCGACCTGCGCCGAGTCGGAATCGGCGTACTTGGAAATGATGGTCTGCAGGGTTCGGCGTGCGGCGACCTTCTGTCCGGTCTCCTGCTGGTTGGTGGCGATCGCCAGCAACGCCTGCGGTGCGCGAGGATGATTCGGAAACTGGCTGACGACGTTCTGCAGCACGTTGTTCGACGCCTTGTAATCACGCAGCGCGTAATACGTGTTGCCGAGCCAATATTCGGCGTCGGGCAGATATGGGCTGTTGGGGTAGTGCTTGACGAACGATGAGAGGCTGCCGGAAGCGCCCTTGAAATCGCCGTTGCGGAACTGATTGAGCGCCGCGTCGAATTCGGTCTTTTCGCCCGGCTGAACCGTACCGGTGACGCCGTCGACGGTGACTTGCTGCGGTTCGAGTTTCTTCAGCCGCGCATCGAGATCCGCATAGTAATCTTTTTGATTCTTCTGCAGCGTCGCGAGCTGGTTCTGAAGCTCCTGGTTTTGGCCTCGTTCCGCGTCCAGGGCTTGTTGCAACTGCTGGACCTGATTGTTCAGGTCCAGCAGGTTGCGTGTCAACCCCTCGATACGCGTATTACTGCTATCGACTTTGGCGCGCAAGTCGAGTACGGCTTGGCGCGCCTGATCGTCATCGAACAAGCCGGCATGAGCGACCGGTCCCAGCAGCAGGCAGCCGAGCAGGCCGGCATGTACAAATGATTTAAGCAGTCGAGGTTGCATGGCGATGATTATTGATAAGCGAGATCCGCGCGACGGTTTTCAGCCCAAGCCGCTTCGTTGTGGCCCAGCGCTTTCGGCTTTTCCTTGCCGAAGCTGACCGCTTCGAGTTGCGAACTCGGCACGCCGAGCAGCTCGAGCACCTTGACGACCGCTTCAGCGCGCTTCTCACCCAGTGCCAGGTTGTATTCGCTGGTGCCGCGTTCGTCAGTATTGCCTTGCACCAGCACATGACGGTTCGGGTGAGCGATCAGGTACTTGGCATGGGCTTCGAGCATGCTCTTGTAGCTGTCCTTGACGGTGTAGCTGTCGAAATCGAAAAACACGCTGCGCTGAGCGAGCGGGCTGTTCGGATTGTTCAGCTCGTCGACGGCGCTGACCGGAGCAACGCTGCGGGCGTTGGCGCCGGCGCCGTTGGCCGAACCCGCGCCATTGTTGAGCTTGACGCCCGAGCTGCAAGCGGCCAGGGCGACGACCGCGGATGCGGCCAGGATGTTACGAAGTAAAGAACTCATAGGACCTCCGGTTAGTTTTATTGCATGAATGGACCCCAGGAAGGTTCGCGAACGCCTCCTCCCCGCACTGATAATATTTGCCGTGTTCGCCCGTCCACCGAGACCACCGCCAATACCTTACGGCCATTGACTTGCGTCGCATAAAGAATGTACTTGCCGTTTGCGGCAAAGCTCGGTGACTCGTCATGGGTGGTGTCCGTCATTGCGGTGACATCCCCGGTGGTCAAATCCTGCGTGTACAGCTTGAAGCTGCCCCCGACCCGTGAAATATAGGCAAGCAGCTTGCCGTCTGGGCTGATACGCGGACTGACGTTGTAATTTCCCTGGAAGGTGACGCGTTGCGCGGCACCTGCGGCTTCACCTGCGGCCGGCATGCGGTAGATTTGCGGCCCACCGCTGCGATCGCTGGTGAAGTAAATCCATTTGCCATCAGGCGAGTACTGCGGCTCGGTGTCGATGCCGCTGCCGCGCGACAATCGCCGCAGCCCGCCGCCGTTGGCGTTGATGCTGTAGATCTGGGTGTTGCCCGTGAGCGACAGGGCCAGGGCCAACGTCCTGCCGTCGGGAGACCACGCCGGCGCGCTGTTGTTGCCCTTGTAATTGGCGATCATCACGCGCCGGCCGGTCGGCAGGTCGTGAATGTAGACGATCGGCTTCTGACGTTCGAACGAGACGTAGGCGACCTTGGTGCCGTCCGGCGACCAGGACGGCGAGATGATCGGTTCGCGGCTGGTCAGCGCGACGTGCTGGTCCTGGCCGTCGGAGTCGGAAATCACCAACTGATAGCGATTGCCGGTATGCACGATGTACGACAGCCGCGTCGCGAAGACGCCGCGAACGCCGAGCAGCTTCTGATAGATATAGTCGGAGATCTTGTGCGCGGTCAGGCGCAGATCGCTGGCCGGACTGGTGATCGACAGGCCGCCGAGGCTCGCCTGCTTGACCGTATCGTAAAGACGGAAGCGCACGTCGTACTGACCATTGGCCAGCCGGGTCACACTGCCGCCGACGAAAGCGTCGGCGCCGCGCGCCTTCCAGCTGCCCAGGTCGACCTGATCGGTTTCGGACACCGGAGCGTCGCCGGCGTTGATCTGGCTGAACCGACCGCTGCCGGTCAGGTCCGCGCGCACGATGCTGCTGATGTCCTGCGGGGCGCCGGCGCCGTTGGCGAAGTTGGCGATGGCAATGGGGTAAAGGTTGGAGCCGACGCCGGTGATGTCAACGTTCAGTTGTGCATTGGCGGCACTGCAGGCCACGGCCAGAAACGTGGCGATCAGGGTGTGCCATGCAGACTTGCTGGAAATTCGCATGCTGTCGGTAGGCCTTCTATCAGAAAAGCAACAGGCTATCACCACATCCGTGGTGGTGACTAGTTGCAGGGTTGTTCGTTCCCGAGTTCGTCATGTCGGTCGGCTAATCGTTTTGCCGGAACGTGATGGTGAAACTCGAGGGGGCTTTGCCGTTCGTGTCGCGCGGCAATGGATCGGAACGCGTTACCGCGCGCTCGACTGCCTGATCCCACGACGGCACGCCGCTGGATTTGACGATACGCTGCGAGAGCAGTGTGCCGTCGGGCGCCAGATGGACTTCGATCACCGTCGTCGGATTGCCCGGGTTGCGCTCCGTATACACAATGTTCGGCTTGACGCGCCGACGCACGCGATCGGCGTAACCCGGCGTTGCCGTGCCCCCGGCGCCGGCGCCATTGCCGGCCGCGGCGCTGCCCAAGCCGTTGCCGGACGCCCCGGCGGCACCGCGAAGCGCTGCCAGGCGGGCTTGGCGGGCCTGTTCCTCGGCCTTCTTGGCGGCCGCTTCCTGCGCGGCCTTCTTCTTCGCGGCAGCTTCCTGTTCAGCCTTTTTCTTGGCGGCGGCTTCCTGTTCGGCCTTCTTCTGGGCGGCAGCCGCTTGCTCGGCCTTCTGTTTCGCGATCTTGTCCTGCTCGGCCTTTTGCTCGGCCTGTTTCTGCGCTTGCTGCTGCTGTTTCAAGGCTTCGGCGGCTTTCTGCTGCGCCGCCAATTTCTGCTGGCGTGCCTTTTCCTTGGCGGCCTCGGCCTGCTGTTGCTCCTGCTGACGGCGCAATATTTCCTGCTGGAGCTTGGCCTGCGCCTGCTGCTGCTCCTGTTGCAGCAACTTTGCCTGGGCGGCGGCCTCTTCCTCGCGGCGGCGTTTTTCCTTCTGCAGCGCGATGTCGGCATTTTCCGGCACAGGCGCGGGAGCGGCGACCGGCGGGGTCGGCGGTTGCGGCGGCGCCTGCGGCTGAGGCGGCGTCGGCGGATTCAATTCGGCAGGGGTCCACAATTCCGCCTCCGAACCGGCCGGCGAACTATTCTGCCAGCGCATGCCGTAAATCAGCAGCGCGAGCAGCAACAGGTGCATCAACAGCGCCAGTAAAAAAGACCGGCCCGTACCTCGTTCTGGTTCGGGGGGAGTCGGACGCGCGAACATCTGGGTCATTTTTGCTTCACGAGCAAGCCAACACGCTTAATGCCTTGGGCCTTCAGATCGGACATCACGTTCATCACCATTTCGTAACGCACCGTCTTGTCGGCGGCGATCACCACCGGCTGATCCGGGTTGACCTCCTGGCGATTCTGCAGGAACGTGAGCATATCCTGTTCGGTCATTTTCTGCTCGTGCGTTTCCTGGGCGTCCTTGTAGCGAACCAGCAACTGGTTGTTCGCGTCGATGTTGACGATGACCGGCGGCGTTTGCTGCTGCGGACTGGCGTTGGCGACAGTCGGAAGATTGACGATCGACGGTGCCACCATCGGCGCGGTGACCATGAAAATGACGAGCAGCACCAGCATGACGTCGATGTACGGCACGACGTTGATGTCGGCCATTGCGCGACGTCCGCGCGAACGGCTACTGCTGCGAATGGGGCCTGCCATGTCGGTTCCTAGTGAATCTGCCGTTGCAGGATGTTGGAAAACTCTTCGATAAAGCTCTCGAAGCGAATCGCCAGGCGGTCGATGTCGTGCGAGAAGCGATTGTAGGCAACGACCGCGGGGATTGCGGCAAACAGGCCGATGGCCGTTGCCACCAGGGCTTCCGCAATCCCGGGCGCCACGTTGGCGAGGGTGGCCTGCTGAACGTTGGACAGGCCGCGGAACGCGTTCATGATACCCCAGACCGTGCCGAACAGACCGATGTACGGGCTGACCGAGCCGACCGACGCGAGAAACGCGAGATTCGATTCGAGCGAGTCCATTTCACGCTGGTAGGCCGCCCGCATGGCGCGCCGTGCCCCGTCGAGAATCGCGCTCGGATCCGAGATGCGTTTTTCGACCGCCTTCAGGTATTCGCGCATGCCGGATTCGAAAATGCGCTCGAGTGCACCAGTATTGTGCCGGTTGTTGACGGCGCTTTGATACAGCGACTGCAGATCGCCGCCCGACCAGAAATCGCGTTCGAAGCGTTCGGTTTGGATGCGCGCGCGACGGATGCCGAACAGCTTGCGGAAGATGAATGTCCAGGACATCAGCGACAGAACCAGCAGCAGGGCCATGACGGCCTGCGCCAGCAAACTGGCGTTGACGACGAGTGAAATCATTGAAAGGTCTTGTGCGGGCATTGTGTAACCGACGAAAAATTTGTTTCTTAGTGTGAAAAATGGGCGGTAAGTTCTTGTTCTGCCGTGGTGGCCGAGCGCATGGCGCTCAGGACGTCCGGGGGGATGGCATTTGGCTTCAGGTCGCTTGCCGCGACGCAACAGACCTTGATGGTGCCGCGCGCCAGCAATTGCTCGCCGCGCCAGGCTTCCTGCAGGAAATCGACCGACGCGCGGCCAAGCCGCTCGATGCGGCTGCGAATCGCGAGCTGGTCATCCAGGCGCGCCGGGCTGAGATAGTCGACGGCCGTGTGGCGCACCACGAACAGCATGCCGGTGCGTTTTGCCAGCAGGGACTGGTCAATGCCGAGCGAGCGCAGCCATTCGGTGCGCGCCCGCTCGAAAAATTTGAGGTAATTGGCATAAAAGACAACGCCGCCCGCATCTGTGTCTTCGTAGTAAACGCGGATTGACCAGTGAAAGTGGAATTCTGCCATGCCGCGCATTTTAGCGGATGCACGGCGTGACGCCAGCGCCTTTGTGTGGTTTTTTTGTGACCGGATGTGACACCTCTGCGAATCCGGCCGCACCCCTATAATTGACATATTTTTATGAATTGACCACTTCGAGGAGATCCTGTGAGTAACGAGAATTCGCAAGCCAAACCGCGCCGCGTTGCTTTTTTGGGGCTTGGCGTAATGGGATACCCGATGGCCGGACACCTGGCGCGAGCCGGCCATCATGTCACGGTCTATAACCGGACGAAAGCCAAAGCCGATCAATGGGTCGCCGAATTCGGCGGTAAAAGTGCCGATACGCCACGTAACGCCGCGCAAGATGCCGACATCGTGATTTCCTGCGTCGGCAATGACAACGACCTGCGCAGCGTCGTGCTGGGCGAATCCGGCGCCTTTGCGGGCATGGCCAAGGGAACCACATATGTCGACCACACCACGGCCTCGGCCAACGTGGCGCGCGAGCTGAACGCGGCGGCCGCCGCCGCCGGCCTGCATTTCGTCGACGGCCCGGTCTCGGGCGGCGAGGCGGGCGCGCAAAAGGGCATTCTCACCATCATGTGCGGCGGCGACGAAGCGGTATTCACCGATGTCGCGCCGGTGCTGTCGGCCTACGGCCGGGCAGTGACGCGCATCGGCGGGCCCGGCGCCGGGCAACTCGCCAAAATGGTCAACCAGATCGCCATCGCCGGCATGGTGCAGGCGCTCTCCGAGGCGGTTCACTTCGGGCAGCATGCCGGACTGGACATGCCGCTGGTGCTCGATGTCATCGGCAAGGGAGCCGCCGCCAGCTGGCAAATGGACAATCGGGGCCGCACCATGGTCGAGGACCGCTTCGATTTCGGCTTTGCGGTCGACTGGATGCGCAAGGACCTCGGGCTTTGCCTCGAAGAAGCGCAACGCACCGGCGTATCGCTGCCGGTGACGGCCCTGGTCGATCAGTTCTACGCCGATGTGCAGGCGATGGGGGGCAATCGCTGGGATACTTCGAGTCTGATTCGCCGTCTGCGCCGTCTGACCGATAAGTAAGCGCAAACTGGGCGGCGCGCCCCGGCATTCCTCGCCCGGGTGCGCGCATGCCTGCTAGGACAGGGCGGGCTTCAAGTTTTCGAGCGTGGCGTCGTCCGCCTCCACGGTCCGATTCGGATCGATGAACAGCGCCGCGATCGCGCCGATGCCGAGCAGCCCGGCCGAAATCAGGAACGGGATCGTGTAGCTGCCGGTTATCTGGATAAGAAAGCCGAACGCCACCGGCGAAATCATGCCGGCGATGCCGAAACCGGTATTCATCATGCCCCCGGCCGTGCCGGCGAACTTGCCGGCGATGTCGATCGGCAGGCTCCACAGCACCGCATTGGTCAACTCCAGGCAGAAGAACGACAGCGACAGCAGGATCACCGCGCCGATCGGACTGGCTGTATAGATCATCGGCAGAATGAAAATCAGCGCACCGACGAGACCGGTGAACAGGATCGTGCCGCGCGCGCGCCGCAGGTTGCCGGTGATTTTGTAGAGCTTGTCGGACAGCACGCCGCCGAGCGTGTCGCCGACCACGCCGGCCAGCAGAGGCAGCGCCGTGAACAGCGCCAGATGCTTCAAATCAAAACCGCGCGAATCCTTCAGATACGAAGGCAGCCAGGTCAGGAACACCCATAGCGACCAGCCGTAGCAAAAGTCCACGAAGGTCACCAGCCACATGCGGCTGATCAGCTTGCGCCACGGCGTGGGCGTGCGCCTCGCCTGAAGACCGTCGCCCTTGGCATAACCGATCTCCTTGAGCTCATCCGGCGTGACACGGCGATGCTCCTCGGGCGTGTTGGTGAAGACCAGCGCGTACAGCACGGTCCAGCAAAGGCTGAGCGCACCCAGCACGATGAACGCTTCGCGCCAGCCCTTCCAGATCACGATCGCCACCACCACCGGCGGGGTAATCGCGCCGCCCAGGCGCGCGAAGCTATGCGTGATGCCCTGCGCGAAACCCCGCTCGGCAGTCGGCATCCAGTGCGTAAAGGCGCGGGTGGCCGAGGGGAACGCGCCGCCTTCGCCAATGCCCAGCGCAAAGCGCAGGACCACCAGTGCCATGACGCTGCCGGCAAACCCGGTAGCCAGTGTCGACGCGCCCCAGATCAGCGATAACACCAACAAAACCTTCTTCGGCCCGAATTTATCCGACATCCAGCCGCCCAGGATCTGCATGACGGCATAGGGATAGGCAAAGGCGGAAAAAATCAGGCCTAGCTCGGTATTGCTCAGCCCCATCTCGTGCCGGATCATCGGTCCGGCCACGGCGATATTGACGCGATCGATGTACGCGATGAAATACATCAGGCACATGACGCCGAGGATGATGTGGCGGGTTTTGATGCGGTACTTCATACGACCTCCTTTGGGCGCCGCGGCGCATACTGGCGAGCAGGCCGCTGCGCGGTCCGCCGCTGTCTCTGTCGTAGTTCTGTCTGTCTCTGGCGAGGCAATCGGGTTGCCTGCTTGTTTTTTGCGGATTACTTGATGTCGAGCAATTTCAGGCGCTGCACCTTTCCGGACGGGCCGCGCGGCAGCTCGGTGATCACGTGGAACTCGCGCGGCGTCTTGTAGCGGCCCAGCTCGCGCAGGCAGTGCTCGCGCAGGTCGGCCTCGTCGTAGGAAAGATTCTCGCGCACCACCACATACGCCGCAATTTCCTGGCCGTAGTTGGCATCGGGCACGCCGACCGCCGCCGCCTCCAGCACGACCGGATGCTTGAGCAGCGCCTCGTCGATCTCGCGCGGTGCGATGTTCTCGCCGCCCTTGATGATCAGCTCCTTGGCGCGGCCATTGATGAAAAAATAACCGTCGGCATCGTGATAGCCCAGGTCCCCGGTGCGCAGCCAGCCATCGGCCGTGAAGGCTTTGCGGGTCTCATCCGGCGCCTTGTAGTAGCCGCGCATCACATTGCCGCCGCGCAGCACGATCTCGCCGGTCTCGTTCGGCCCGAGCGTGTTGCCTTGCGGATCGATGACCCGCGCTTCGGTGCCCGACGGCTTGCCGATACTGCCCACCTTGCGCTGGGCCGGATCGAACGGATTGCTGAACGCCGGCGCCGCGGTCTCGGTCATGCCCATGGTCTCGATCACGCCGATGCCGAAGCGCTGCTCGAAGGCGCGATGATGCTCGGGCGGCAGTGCGGCCGAGGCCGAGCGGCAAAAGCGCAACAGGCTCAGATCGGTGCCGCCCAGGTCGGTCGGATCATTGAGCAGGTAGGCGATGATGGTCGGCACCACATTGATCCAGGTGCAGCCGAAGCGGCTGGCGTCGTGCCAGAAGGTGCCGGCCGAAAAGCGCGCGGGCATCGCCACCGAGCCGCCATGCACGAGCGGCGCGATCGCGGTGACGACCAGACCGTTGATGTGATAAAGCGGCAGCGAGGCGAGCACCCGGTCGCTGTCGCCCAGGCGATGCTCTCGGCTGATGTGATGGCCGGTAATGACCAGGTTGTGGTGCGTGAGCAGCACGCCCTTGGGTACGCCGGTAGTGCCCGAGGTGTACATCAGCAGCGCGTCCTGGTCGGGCTGCGGGACTGGCCCGGTCGCGTCGTCGCCGTCGCCGGAAAAAGCCGGAGGCAGCGCCGTGGCGTCGGCGCGCGTCACGATCAGCTCGATCGGGCGCTCGACCTGCTCCAGCACTTGGCGCAACACCTGGGCGCCTTCTTCGGATGTAAACACCAGGCGGGTGTCCGAATGATCCAGGATGTGGCGCAATTGGGCCGGCTGGCACAACAGGTTGATCGGATTGGCGATCAGGCCATTGGCCATGATGCCCAGCAGGATGCGCGTCGTTTGCTCGCCATTGGGCAGGAACACCGAAACCGTGTCGCCGGCCTTCAGCCCCTTGGCGGCCAATTGCCGGCCGAACCTGCGGCAAGCGTCGCGCAAGCCGCCATAGGTCAGCTCGCGGCCGCTCTCGGTCGAGATCAGATAGGTTTTGTCGGGATGCGCGGCGGCGCGCTGCTCGATCAATTCGTGCAGAGTGCGAGGTGCATTCATTTGCCGTATTTCCTGAAGTAGGCGCCGAGCAGATCCTCTTGCGCAGGAACCCGTTCCGGGATCGGGCGGGCGATACGGGTAATGTTCAAATAGTGGCGGTAATTGAGGTTCTCCGAAAAATTGTTGCCGCCCCAGGTGCCGCAGCCCATCGACAGCGAGAAGGGCAGGCCGTTATCGAAGTTGCCGCCGGTCGCCAGGCAGTGCGCCTGATTGACGATCACCCGAGCCACTGGCAGGCGCAGCCCGAGCGTGAGCGCCTGCGCGCTATCGGCCGAGTGCAGGCTCACCGAATGACCGGCGCCCATATAAGCGTAAATGTGCTCGACGATCTCGCAGGCATGGGCGAAGTCCCGCGCGCGATACACCGTCAGCACCGGTGAGAGCTTTTCGCCGGAGAACGGGTAGTCGCTGCCGAAGCCGGTTTCCTCGACCATCAGAAACGCCGGTTGGCCAGCGTGGCTCCGGGACGCGCGCGACAGGCCCGCCAGTTGAGCGACCGTCGCGGCATTCTTGCCCGTGATATGACCGGAGAGCTTGCCGTCCGGCCACATGGCAGCCTGCAGGCGGGCTTTCTCGTCGGCGTCCAGCAATACTCCACCGCAGGCATCGAGCGCGGCGAGCATTGCGTCATATACGGCGTCGAGAATCACCACGCTGTTCTCGGACGAGCAGCTCGTCGCGTTATCGAAAGTCTTCGAACGCTTGATCTTGTCGGCCGCGTCGGCCAGATTGGCCGAGGCGTCGACGATCGAGGCGACGTTGCCCGCGCCGACCCCGAACGCCGGCGTGCCGCTGGTGTAAGCCATGCGCACGTTGGCCTGCGACCCCGTGGCCACCACCAGATCGGCCTGCTGCATCAGCTCCCAGGTCGCCGCCTTGCTGACCGGCGAGGGCAGGCATTGAACTAGGTCGGGCGAGACGCCGACCTTGCGCAATTCATGATGAATGAATTCGAGCAGCATCGCGCCGGCGCTCCAGCCCTTGGGCGAGGGCGCCACGATCACCGCATTGCCGCCCTTGAGCGCGTTAATGATCTTGTTGGCGGGGGTGGCCGCCGGATTCGTGGAGGGCGTGATGGCCGCGACCACGCCGACTGGCCGCGCGATTTCGACAATGCCCTTGGCGGGATCCTCGGCAATCACGCCGACGGTTTTCACGCCGTGCAGATCACGCAGCAGCCCCAGCGTTTTGCGATAGTTCTTGCGTATCTTGTCGTCGACATTGCCCAGCCCGGTGTCGTGCACCGCGCACTCGGCCAGTTGCCGGTTGCGCTCGGGCTCCATGATGGCCCAGGCTACCGCGGCGACGGCATCGTCGATGACGCCCTGGCCCGCTTGCGAGAAAGCGGCTTGTGCGGCGCGCGCGCGGGCCACGAGCTGCGCGACCGTGGCGTGGGTTTGCGGATCGCTTTGGATGGCGCGCGATGGCGCGTTAACACTCATGTGACGGCTCCCATCAGGATTGAAACGAATCGGCTGGTATCAATGGCAAAACATGCTCTGGTATCAATCTAGAGGAACCTCGGGACGCAAACGTCCCAATTTGCGCATTTTGTAGCGCACGTTCCTTTAAAGCATCGAATAATTTATTTATCGGGATTTTTATTGTCCCGATAAATGTAATTTCCAATGAATTCGCGCGCATGAAATACCTCATCGGGCGGTATCGAACAGATCTCGGGGGAAGGTTGGCGCGTCACGCCGCCGGCCACGTCCGCTGCGGCCGTCGCGCCGCGCGATCGACGCGGCGCGACGGCATCGCGGCGGTGCTCAGGCGGGTTTGCCGCGCCCGAGCAGCGAGCGCACGACGGGCTTGAGCAGGGGGTAAAGAATCGAGATCAACGAGGCAGCCATCAGCGAGCCGCTCAACGGCTGACGGAAGAACATGGTCCAATCGTTGTGATTGATGATCATGCTGCGCATGAAATTGTTCTCGCCGATCGGACCGAGAATCGCGCCGAGCACCAACGGCGAAATCGGGAAGTTGAACTTCTCGAACAGATAGCCCAATACGCCGAAGACCACGATCATCCACACGTCCGACATGCTGTTGCGGCTGGCGTACGCGCCGATCAGGCAGAACAGCACCACCACCGCGTTGAGCACCGACTGCGGGATGGTCAGCACCTTGACCACCAGGCGGATCCAGAAGAACCCGATGATGCACATGCCGATGATGCTGACGAACATCGACGCGAAAATCGTGTACACCACCTGGTGCGAGGTCGGGTCGGTCAACAGCATCGGGCCGGGTTGCACGCCATGCAGCAGGAAGGCCGCCAGGATGACCGCGGTGGCCGCGCTGCCGGGAATGCCCAGCGTGAGCATCGGGATCATATGGCCGGCGACCGAGGCGGTGGAGCCGATTTGCGGCGCCACGATGCCTTCGGGCATGCCGGTGCCCAACTGCGTGCGGCGCCGGCCGTACTGCTTTTCGGTGCCGTAGCAAATGAAGGACGTGATCGTCGCGCCGGCGCCCGGCACGATGCCCAGCAGCGTGCCGATCGCACTGCTGCGCAACAGCGTGCCCTTGATCTGCCAGATCTCCCGCAGCGAGGGGAAGTGCGTCTGTACCTTGCCGGTGGCGGCGTGCGTGTTATCCAGCGCCAGTCCCTGGCCCAGCCGCTTGAACACCTCGCCCAGGCCGTACATGCCCACCAGCACCGCCACCAGTTGCACGCCGTCGCCAAGCACCGGTACGCCGAAGGTGAAGCGGTTGACGCCATAAGTGCTGTCGACGCCGATACACGCCACCAACAGGCCCAGGCACAGACTGATCACCGCATTGACGAGCGACTTGCCGGCCAGCGACACGACCGTGGTCAGGCCGAAGAAGATGGCCGCGAAATAGTCCTCCGAATTGAATTTCAGCGCGATCGCCGTGAGCGGCTCGGCCAGCAGCACCATCACCACCGACGACGCCAGTCCGCCCGCCAGGGCCGCCACCAGTGCCCAGCCCAGCGGCTTGGCGGGTCCTGACTTGCGCGCCATCACGTAGCCATCCCACAGCAGCGGCACGTCGCTCGGTTCGCCCGGAATGCGGTACAGGATGGTTGTGAACGCACCGCCGTAGGTACCGGAAAAATAGATCGCGGTGAGCAGGATGACTGCCGGCTCGATCTGCATCTTGTAGGTGAACGGCAGGGCCAGCACCACGCCCATGACAAATCCCAGGCCGGGCATGATGGAGACCGCCATGCCCACCAGCAGTCCCACCACCAGCATCAGAAAATCGAAGGACTGGAAGACATGGAAAAATCCCATGCCAAGATCGTGAAGGAGTTCCATGGTCAGTGCACTCCCAGGAGCGACATCAACAGGAGGGAGACCTTGGAGAAGGGCTCATCGCCCAGCGGCAGCGAGACGTACACGACCTTCATGAAAAGGAACATGAAGAACAGCGAAAATCCCACGCCCAACCCCAGCAGGACGCTGAGCCGTCGTTGGTGCCCGACCCACATCAGGGCAATGCTGTAGAGCACCGTGGCGATCGCGAAGCCCAGGATCGGCAGCGCGAAGGCATAGAACGCGGTCGCGGCCACGCCTGCCCATACCATGCCCGGGTACAGCTCGGGCGGATTGAGCAGGGCGGCCTCGTCGTCCTCGCCGCGCGGTTGCGCCCCCGACGGCGCCCGCAGCGTCTTGAGCGCACCGATACAGGCCGTGACGAGCATGACCACCAGGACGATCTTCGGCCAGGCGTCCGGCCCGATCTGACCGTACGTCCTCACGAACTCGAAGCTGTCCGCGTTGTGGTAGAGGAACACCGAGAACGCCACGATCAGCAGATAGGGCAGCGTCCTGGTCAGTCTCGACGGCGCGGCGCTCTTGCGCTGGCCAGCCAGCGCCTGGTCGGGAACACGCATCATTGCTTGCTCCGCGCGATCACCTCTTGCGCCTGCTTGAGCCAGTTGGCCATGAATGCATGCGCGTCGGCCAGCGGCACGTAGCTGTTCGGATCGGCGTATTGCTGCTTCAGATAATCCTTGAATTCCGGACTCTTGGCGACTTCGGCCAGCGCGTTGGCGAGAATCTTTACCCGCTCGGGCGGCGTGCCGGCGCGCACCACGATCGCGCGGAATTGCGGCAGGGTCACGTCATAGCCGAGTTGCGTCGACACCGGCACCTTGGCGAAGGCGGGGATATCGACCGGATGGGGATAGAAAAAGATCAGCGGCCGGATTTTCCCGGAATCGAAATAGCTGCGCACATCGCCGGTCTGCTCATACAGAATGTCGCTATTGCCGCCGAGAATCGAGCTATAGCGCAACCCCGGTTTGCCGTACGGCACCGATTGCAGTTTCAGGCCCTTGCTGGCCAGGTAGCGGGTGGTGATGTCGTCCGCGCTGCCCAGGCCCGTGACGGCGACGGTCATGTTCTTGGTCTTGGCGGCCTTGACCAGGTCGGCCCAGGTTTTGTAAGGACTGTCGGCGCTGACCCAATACCCGGACGGCTGCTGGATCATGATCGCCAGCGGGATCACCTGATCCAGCTTGAACGGCGGGTTCTGGCGCGCGAGCAGCGCATAAGTGTCGCCGATCAGCACCGCCACGCTATAGCCGTCGGCGGGGGAGGTCAGCAGCTTGGTCATGCCGACCATGCCGTCGGCGCCCGGCACGTTGATCACCGGCAGCGACACCTTGAGCGACTTCTGCATGATGTTCGACGAGGTCCGCGCCAGCAGGTCGGCGCCGCCGCCGGCGCCCCATGGCACGATGAAATTGATCGGGTGATCGGGATACGCCGCAAAGGCCTGGCCGGCGCCGCCGAACAGCATCGCCAGGCCGAGCAGCGGGCCGCCCAGGCGGACTAATGCGCGCAGGCCTGCGGCAAAGGTGAAACGCTTGGTCTCCAGACCGGGAAGTCGCCCGGAAATCGTCGAACGCATGGCTGTCTCCTTGAGTTTATGTACTGCATGTAATGCGTCGTTTTTGATGGATGTGAAACGCGACTGCAAACCACTTGGATGAAAGCATTGGCAATGCGCCCCTCCGTTGAGCGCGGAGCCATTCCGGCCAGTCTCAACGGTGCTGGACCTCCTGCTGCAATGGGGAAATGATGCGGCCCGGCGGAGGGGCCGGGCGGGGCGGGCGCGGGCCACGCCAA
>JAGXBI010000344.1 GCA_018971155.1 Burkholderiales bacterium | reverse complement strand
AGCCGAACAGGCGATCGGCAACGACGCCTTCGTCCAGGCGCTGATGAACGAATTCGGCGCGCAAATCGTGCCCGGTTCGATTCGCCCAGTGCAATAATTCTTTTTTACCCTACCAAGCGCCAGGAGTCATTGATGTTGAAAGGACAACTCGCGGGCCTGATGAAGCAGGCTCAGCAGATGCAGGAAAACATGAAGAAGATGCAGGACGAGCTCGCCCAGATCGAAGTCGAGGGGCAGTCGGGCGCCGGACTCGTCAAGATCGTGATGACCTGCAAGAACGACGTGCGCCGTGTTTCCATCGATCCGAGCCTGCTGGCCGACGACAAGGACATGCTCGAAGACCTGGTGGCCGCCGCCTTCAACGACGCGGTTCGCAAGGCCGAGGCCACCACGCAGGAAAAAATGGGTGGCATGACAGCCGGCATGCCGTTGCCGCCGGGCTTCAAACTGCCGTTCTGAGCAGGCGAAGCTCGCCATCATGACTCTGCCAATCGCCGCGCTCGACTCGACCACCCCGGGCCACGGGGCGGCGTCCCCCTGTCCCGACCGAGCCGCGCTGCCGCGAGCCGAGTGATCATGCCCGCACTGACCAGTCTCCAGGAACTGATCGAGGCGCTGCGCGCATTGCCGGGCGTCGGTCCGCGCTCGGCCCAGCGCATCGCCTACCACCTGCTGCAGCACGATCGCGGCGCGGCAACGCGGCTGGGCGAGGCATTGCTTCATGCCTCCAGCGAGGTCCGGCACTGCGCCCGCTGCAATACGTTTACCGAGGTCGAAGTCTGCGAGACCTGCCAGGACCCGGAGCGCGACCCGTCACTGCTGTGCGTGGTCGAGACGCCGGCCGACCAACTCATGGTCGAGCAAACGCTGACCTTCCGGGGACTCTACTTTGTCCTGATGGGACGGCTCTCGCCGCTCGACGGCATTGGTCCCAAAGAGATCCATTTCGAACAGCTGATCCGGCGTATCAGCGACGGCGTGGTCAAGGAAGTCATTCTGGCCACGAACTTCACCAACGAAGGCGAGGCAACCGCCCACTATCTCGCGCAAATGCTCAAGGCCCGTGGCCTCAAAGCCAGTCGCCTGGCGCGTGGCGTACCGGTCGGCGGCGAACTCGAATACGTCGACGCCGGCACGATCGCCCGCGCGGTGCTCGACCGTCATACACTGTAGGTGGCGCCGCCCGATCCGGGCGAGCCTACCCGACCAAAGGTAAACGCTAATCGCGTCAACCCTTTCATCCTATCGGATTAGTCGTTTCTCGCTATTACCCGAAGCGTTTACGTCGGCTAGACTAAATTAGGCAACCTTCCCCATAAAAAAGCGAAGGGGCCTTGGGGCTGTTGTTCTCGCATTCAAATTGCAAGCCAAACAACGGGTGCGAGCTTGCCGTAAAGCGGGGAATAGAATGACCCACGAAACCAATCGGACGCTGATTTACGCGTCCCGGCGACACAGCGAGCCTTTGCTTGGTTTCCTGCAGGAACGCGGCTGGCACGTGGTGTCCGCCAAGTCTGCCGGAGATGTCGGCCGTTTGATTCAGCCTGCCCACCCCACCACCGCCGCACTGCTCGACTTGAGCAGCGGCTATTCCGACCGCGATCTGACGTTGTTCGAGAACTGCATGCAGCCTGCCCATATCGGATGGGTGGCGGCGACCAGTCCCGAGCAACTCGAAAATGCCGCGGTGCGCCGGCTCATCCGCGACTACTGCTTCGATTACGTGCATATACCGTGCTCGAACGATGCGATCGCCAATATCGTCGGACACGCCTACGGAATGGCTGCGCTGTCCGACATGACGAAGCAGTCGGCGCCGGAATTTTCAGGCAGCGACCAGGAAATGGTCGGTACCTGCGAAGTCATGCAGCAGTTGTTTCGCACCATTCGCAAGGTCGCCAACACCGACGCGCCGGTATTCATCTTCGGCGAGTCGGGCACCGGCAAGGAATTGTCGGCGGTTGCCATTCACGAGCGCTCGCCGCGCAGCAAGGGGCCTTTTGTCGCAATCAATTGCGGCGCCATCCCGCCGCACCTGATGCAATCCGAGCTGTTCGGCTACGAACGAGGGGCGTTTACCGGCGCGAACCAGCGCAAGATCGGCCGCGTCGAAGCAGCCAATGGCGGCACGCTGTTCCTCGACGAAATCGGCGACCTGCCGCTGGAGAGCCAGGCCGGGCTGCTGCGGTTTTTGCAGCAGGGCGCGATCGAGCGGCTCGGCGGACATGAAGTCATTCCGGTCAACGTGAGGATCATCTCCGCGACCAATGTGAACCTGGAAGAAGCGGTCAAGGAAGGGCGCTTTCGCATGGATCTGTATCACCGGCTGTGCGTGCTGCGCCTGGACGAACCGCCGCTGCGGGCGCGCGGGCAAGACATCGAAATCCTCGCGCACCACGTGCTGCAACGTTTCAAGGGCGACAACCACCGCAAAATCCGTGGCTTCACGCAATGCGCGGTGCAGGCGATGTACGAGTATCACTGGCCCGGCAACGTCCGCGAGTTGATCAACCGCGTGCGGCGCGCCGTGGTCATGGCCGACAGCCGCATGATCTCCGCCAAGGATCTCGATCTGGCGCAGTGGGCGCCGACGGCCGTAAAAACGCTGGAAGAAATTCGCGCCGACGCGGAGCGCGAAGCGATCGAGCAGGCGTTGCTGCGGCATTGCCACCGTTTGACTGAAGTCGCAAAGGAATTGGGAATCTCTCGAATCACGTTGTATCGGCTGATGTGCCGGTATGGCTTACGTGGTGGTAGTGACGAATCGGGCGTGCCGGCCTGATATCTCCTGGCGTTGGTGAGAGGGCAACCGGCCTGCTAATGCAGGGGCCGGTTGTCTTTTTATTTTGAGGCGCCCAATTACCCGCTGCGACGCACACGGTGCGCCGCCGTCTCGACTCGGCGCGCTGTTCCGGCCGGATTTCGGGGCGGCACTTCAAGGCTGAAACATTCTGTTTCTGGCCCCCTTTAAGAGCGACCCGAGGCATTTTCCAGGGCATCGCATCACCCTTCCGGACGATCGCCCGGACGTGCCGCGAATACGCGCCGCGCGGCTCATCGCACACCGGCAAAAACGCTGCCGAACATCTCCTGCAACGAAACCGACCGGCGCCGCGACACCGATCCGGCGATTCATCGGGCTGCCGTATCAGCGCTGAAACATTTTTTGACAATGTGCGGTCGTCGCTACCGATCGCCTCTGGCGCTTTCTTTTGTTTTCAAGCGTTTAACGCGCATGGCACGGATGTCGCTTAGTAGTTCTGCGCAAGGAGGAACCGGCTATGCGACACACCACACTCGGCAAATCGTTCAGTCCGCGACGCGCGGTCGGAGCGCTCTTGATCGCCATCGGCGGTGCCTTGGTCGCGTTGCCTGCGTGTGCTCAGGAATTCACGTTGGCGATGAACGACTCGCCAATCCAGGCAACTGCATTTCCGGTCGATTTCGTGGTGACGCGCAGCCCGGTGGCACTGGCGATGCTCGGCACGCAAATGCCGGCCGAGGATGCTGGCTTCGTGCGCATGCCGGCCGGCGCCACGGCGCTCGACGACGGCCAGCTCGGCAGGGCGCGCGGGCGCGTCGCCGTGCCGGTCATGGTCGCCGCGACGCCGCGCATGCTCAACGTCAACTCGGTGACCTTGTGGGACGAAATGCCGCGCACCAATCCGACCCCGATACCGCAGCAACTCTCCGGCGGTAACGCGCAGGTCAACACCGTGAGTTACTCGAGGTGAGCGCCATGAACCATCACCTATTGCGCATGACCCGG
>JAGXBI010000343.1 GCA_018971155.1 Burkholderiales bacterium | reverse complement strand
GATGGGCGACGATGCGCGGATAGGGCCATGCGCGCGGGGCGGGCTGGTTCATGATTCGATCCTTTTGCCGCTGCCGGCGTCGAAAATATGCAGGTTACGCGCCGGCAGAGCCAGTTGCAGCACGTCGCCGGCGCCCGGCCGCTGTTCGTGGGGCAGGCGCACGATCACGTCCTGCTCGCCCCAACGGCCGTGCGCGAGATTGTCGGCGCCCAGCAGCTCGCACGTGTCGACCGGCAGCTCGATGGGCGCGGCGCCCCTCTGGCCGGGTTGTGCTGTCCGGGCGGGCAGCAGATGCTCGGGCCGCACGCCCAGCACCAGGTCGCGCCCGGCCAGCGCCGGCATCGGTTGCGGCAGCGGCAAGGCCGGGCCGCCGCTGGCCACGGTGAAGCATGTGCCCTGGGCGTCGACGCTCCCGCGCAGCAGATTCATCGCCGGCGAGCCGATGAAGCTCGCGACGAACAGCGTGGCGGGACGCTCGTAGACTTCCACCGGCGTGCCGATCTGTTCGGCATGCCCCTGGTTCATCACGATGACCCGATTGGCCAGCGTCATCGCCTCGACCTGGTCGTGCGTGACGTACAGGCTGGTGGTCGCCAGCCGTGCGTGCAGCCGCTTGATTTCCAGGCGCATCTGCACGCGCAGTTTGGCATCGAGATTCGAGAGCGGCTCGTCGAACAGGAAAACGGCCGGCTCGCGCACGATGGCGCGGCCCATCGCCACCCGCTGGCGCTGGCCGCCCGAGAGCTCGCGCGGCTTGCGTGCGAGCAGCGGCTCGAGCTCCAGGATGCGCGCCGCGTTCTCGACCCGCTGCCGGATGGTGGCCGGATCCATGCGCCGGATCTTCAGGCCATAAGCCATGTTGGCGAACACATCCATGTGCGGATACAGCGCGTAGTTCTGGAACACCATGGCGATATCCCGATCCTTGGGTTCGAGCGTGTTGACCCGCTTCTCGCCGATGTGGATGTCGCCGGCAGTGATGCTCTCGAGACCGGCCACCATGCGCAGCAGGGTCGATTTGCCGCAGCCGGACGGGCCGACGATCACGACGAATTCACCGTCGTCGATGGCGATATCGATGCCGTGCAGCACGAAGTGCTTGCCATCGTAGGATTTCTTGACGTCGCTGAGCGTGAGTTTTGCCATGGCGCTGAAATTACCGGGAAGCGGGCGAGAAAGAGTCGTGCGGGAGCAGGGCGGGGGCAGCGGTCATTTTTCGGTATCCACCAGGCCTTTGACGAACCAGCGTTGCATCACGATGACCACCAGCAGCGGCGGCAGCATCGCCAGCAGCGTGGCGCTCATCACCAATTGCCACTGGGTCGCCGTATCGCCGCCGCCGATCATGCTCTTGATGCCGATCACGGCAGTCGTCATATTGGGCACGTTGGTCACCAGGATCGGCCACAGGTACTGATTCCAGCCGTAGATGAAGGTGATCACGAACAGCGCCGCGATGTTCGTCCTGGACAGCGGCAGCACGACGTCGAAGAAAAAGCGCATCGGCCCCGCCCCGTCGATACGGGCCGCTTCGATCAGTTCGTCGGGCAGCGTCATGAAGAATTGCCGGAACAGGAAGGTGGCGGTGGCCGAGGCGATCAGCGGTACGGTCAGGCCGGCGTATGTGTTGATCATGTGCAGATCGGAGATGACCTGCACGGTCGGGAAGATGCGCACCTCGACCGGCAGCATCAGGGTGATGAAAATCAGCCAGAAAAACAGGTTGCGCAGCGGGAATCGAAAATAGACGATCGCATAGGCCGACAGGATCGATACCGATATCTTGCCGATGGTGATCGTCAGCGCCATGATCAGGCTGTTGCCCAGCATCATGCCGAACGGCGTGGCCGCGTCGCCCGCCCCCTGCTGCCAGACCGTCGCGATATTGTGCAGCAGATGCGTGCTCGGCATCAGCGACAGCGGCACGTTGAAGATCTGCGCCTCGTTCATGGTGGCCGCGACGAACGCCACATACAGCGGAAACAGGACCATCAGCACGCCGGCGATCAGCATGGCATGGCAGAACAGGTCGAGCCCCTTGCGATTTTCGATCATGCGTATTGCACCTTGCGCTCGACGAAGCGGAACTGGATCACCGTCAGGACGATGACGATGCTCATCAGGATCACCGACTGCGCGGCCGAACTGCCCAGGTCCAGCCCCTGGAAGCCCTCGGAATAGATCTTGTAGATCAGCGTGTCGGTCGACTGGCCGGGGCCGCCGCCGGTAGCCGCGTCGATCACCGGAAAGGTGTCAAAGAACGAGTAGACCAGATTCACGACCAGCAGGAAGAACGTGGTCGGCGAGAGCAGCGGCAGCGCGATGGCGAAGAAGCGGCGCACGGGGCCGGCCCCGTCGATCGCGGCGGCTTCGATCAGCGAGCGCGGAATCGCCTGCAGGCCGGCGTAGAAAAACAGGAAGTTATAGCTGATCTGCTTCCACACCGAGGCCAGCACCACCAGGAACATCGCCTGCCCGCCGTTGAGCGCGTGATTCCAGGCGATCCCGAGCTTGCCCAGCCCGTAGGCCACGATGCCGATGCTTGGGTTGAACAGGAACGCCCACATGACCGCGGCAATCGCCGGGGCGACTGCATAGGGCCAGATCAACAGCGCCTGATACAGGCGCGCGCCACGGGTGACGCGGTCGGCCATCGCCGCGAGCAGCAGCGAAATGGTCAGGCCGAAGAAAGTGACCATGCCGCTGAACAGCATGGTGGTCTTGAATGAGGCGAGATAAAGCGGATCGTGGAACAGTGCGGTGAAATTGCCCAGACCGACAAACCGTGTCGAAAGCCCGAACGCATCCTGCGACGAGGTCGATTGCCACAGCGCCTCGCCGGCGGGCCACAGGAAAAAGATCACTGTAATCAGCATCTGTGGCGCCACCAGGGCGTAGGGCAGCCAGCCGGTGCCAAAGCGCGGGCGCTCGCGGGGGGAGTGCGTCATGGTCTTCGATCTTCGTGAGCGATACGGCGGGGCCGCCGGCCCCGCCGCCGGGTCGATCGCGATTCGACGAATCGCGATCTGGCGGTGCTTAGCCGCCGGATTGCTGGGACTGCTGGAACCGCCGCAGCAGCACGTTGCCGCGGCTGACCGCGGAGTCGAGCGCCTGCTTGGCGGTCTTCTTGCCGCTCCAGACCGCTTCGAGTTCCTCGTCGACCACCGTGCGGATTTGCGGCATGTTACCCAGGCGCAGGCCGCGCGTATATGGCAGCGGCGGTTTGAAGAGCATCTGCTTGATCGCCACGTCGGCGCCCGGATGCTTGGCGTAATAACCCTGCTTTTGCGTCAACTCGTAAGCGGCCTTGGTCACCGGCAGGTAACCGGTGTCCTGATGCCACTTCGCGGCGACCGCGGGCGAAGTCAGGAACTGCAGGAATTCGGCCACGCCCTTGTAGACGTTGGCCGACTTGCCGCCCATCACCCACAGGCTGGCGCCGCCGATGATGGCGTTTTGCGGCGCGCCCTTGACGTCGGCGTCATAGGGCATCATGCCGACGCCGTATTTGAACTTGGCGTATTTCTCGATGTTGGCCAATGCGCCCGAGCTGGTGGTCATGATGCCGCAGTCGCCGCTGTAGAACTTCGACGTGGCCTCGTCCTTGCGCCCAACATAGGTGAAGGTGCCCTGCTTGACCATATTCGCCAGGAATGCGATGTGCTTGACCTGTTGCGGACCGTTGAAGTCAAGCACCGCGTCCGTGCCGTCGAAGCCATTGTTTTTGGTGGCGATCGGCAGGCCGTGCCAGGCGCTGTAATTCTCGATCT
>JAGXBI010000342.1 GCA_018971155.1 Burkholderiales bacterium | reverse complement strand
AGCACGAGGCGGCCGGCCGCGTCGATTTCCTGGCGCCCTTCGGGCAGGCGCCTGGCCAGGGCGGTGATCACGCCATCGCGCACGCCGATGTCACAGGTAAAGCGATCGGCCGCGGTGGCTACGTCGGCATGGCGAATCACCAGGTCGAAGCCGTCTTTGTCTGCCGCTGGTTCGGGGGTGTGCGATGGCATGTGCGGCCCTCCTTAGGCGACTTCCTGGAACAGCCGGCCCCAGCCCTTGACCTGGGTGGTGTCGAAGCCGGCCATGCGCAGCGATTTCCACACCACGGTGGCGATCGTGTCATAGATCGGAATGCCGGTTTCGCGCTCCAGCTCGGGCACCAGGTGCGCCGCCTTGAGGTTGGTGCAGAAGGTGGAAATGGCCTCCGGCCGCTCGCGCGCGACGTCGCGCACCATGCCGCGAATCTGGTCTTCGGTGACTTCGGAGAAGCTGAAGTTCACGTGCAGCCCCAGATGGCGCTCGGCCACGCACTGAAAACCCTCGCTGGCGTAGTTGCTGACGATTTTTTCCTGCACGTCGTCGAGGTACGGCGTGGCCAGCCCGAAGCGCTTGGCGCCGGTTTTTTCGAGGATCTCGTTGAGCGCGAGCACCGAGGTGGTGGCGGGAACGCCGGTGGCTTCGGTGATGCGCTCGCACAGGCGGCGGTCGGCCTCGAAGCCGAGCCAGCCCGAGGAGGTGCCGTTCCAGCCGATCACGTCGACCTTGGCGTCGGCCAGCAGCTTGGCGGCTTCGATGATCTTGCTGTCGTCGAACTGGCCGAGGGCGCGGTCCTTGAGCGAGATTTCCGTGACGGTAAAGCGGGAGAAATGGGCGGAGACGCCCGGCAGCCCGGCCACCATGGCGCTCGTCAATGGTTCGAGCGCGGTGTTGGACGAGGGGGTCAACATGCCCAGCAGAATACGTTTACTCATTTAAAGTCATGCTCCATCGAGGGTTCCGGCGTTTAGACCGGCAATTTGCGTTGATAGTCGATCAGCGTCGAGCACAGGAACAGGCCGATGCCCGCCGCCGCAAAGAACATCAGCGCGAGAAAATAGGAACCGGTGGCCTGCACGATCAGGCCCACGATAATCGGTACCGAGACGCCGGCGATGTTGCCGCCGAGGTTCATCGTGCCGCCCAGGAAGCCCACCTTGTTGCGGGTGCCGAGCAGCGACGGAATGCACCAGTACATGCCGCACCAGCGCAGGAAGAACAGCGTGGTGGAAAGCAGGATCACGACCATCATCGGCGTAGTCGCATAGGCCACCGAAAAGATCGACGCGGTGGCGATCAGCGCCGCGATGCCGAACAGCACGCGCATGACCTTGTTGGCGCTCGCGCCGCGCGCGCGCCATTGGTCGGCCAGCCAGCCGCCGAAGATTTCGCCGACGAATCCCGAGAAGAAGATGATGAAGGTGGCGCCGCCCATTTCCGCGATGTTCAGGCCCTGCACCTTGTTCAGGTAGGTCGGCATCCACGTCAGCAGGCCGTAGAACAGCGTGTTGAAGCACATCCAGCCGAACACCATGCACCACACCGAGCGATATTTGAAGAAGTCGAGGCTGCGCCCGCTGAGGTTGGCCGGCTCCTGGCTGTGCTCCTGCGCGGCGGCGGCCTCGATGTAGCTGGCTTCCTCGTCGTTGACGGCCGGATGCTCGCGCGGATGGTTGCGAATGTAATACCAGGCCAGCAGGCCGACCAGCATGGTGCCCACGCCGGCCACCACGAACGACAGCCGCCACGAGCCGATCACGGCGATCAGGCTGGAGATGATCACGGCCCCCAGCGCCGCGCCCAGCGGCGCGCCGCCGTCGAGCAGCGTGGCGCCGCGGCCGCGTTCGTGCGGGGTCATCCAGATCGCATTGAGCTTGCCGCCGGCCGGGTAGATCGGCGCTTCGGCGGCGCCCAGCCCGAGGCGCGTGAGCACCAGCGTGAAGGCACTGGTGCAGCCCGCCGCGATGGCCTGGAAGAATCCCCAGAAGACGGTGGCCAGCGCGATCACGATGCGCGGCTTGAAGCGGTCGGCCAGCATGCCGCCCGGAATCTGCATCAGCGCGTAGGTCCAGAAAAACGAGCTGAGGATGAACCCTTGCATGGCCGGGCTCAGATTGAATTCTTTCGATATCAGCGGCATCGCGACCGACAGCGAAGCCCGGTCGACGTAGTTGATTGATATCAGCATCAACATGATCAAGAAAATTTTCCAGCGTACGGTTGTCTTGGCCTGCGTAGGCACGGCAATAGACGGTGCGTCCATGTCCCCTCCTGTCGGTGTGTCGGAAATATTTGATGCGGATCAGCCGGCCAAGCTGATGGTGCGACACGTGTCGAACGGAGTATATTATGATTAATCAATAATTACAAACTGTATAACTTATTGATTTATTATCATTTTTATAAAACGTAGGGTTTTGCCTTATGCTCTTGCCGGAATTCAATGCAAAGGGGATGCGGGGTATGGATGTCAAAGTTGACCCAGGCGTGGCGCGGCGCGCCAGCCTGCGCCGCAGCAGCATGCACGAGGCTACCGCACAGCGGCTGCGGGAGATGATCCAGGAGGGCGAGCTCGCCCCCGGGCAGCATATCAACGAGCGCGAGTTGTGCGAGGCGTTCGATATTTCCAAGACGCCGCTGCGCGAGGCGCTCAAGATTCTCACCCTCGAGGGGCACGTCACGCATCGCCAGCATATGGGGTTTCGGGTCGCGCCGATCGATCTGGACGAACTCGCGTCGATCTTCGAAGTGCTGCACGGCCTGGAGGAAATGACGGGGCGCCTGCTGGCCGAGCGCATCGACGATGCGACGCTGGCGCGGCTGATGGAACAGCACCAGCGCATGGCCGAGTATCACCGCGACGGCAAGCGCCTGGCCTATTACCGCGCCAATCAGGAGATTCACGTGCAGCTGGTGGCCGCCACCGGCAACCCGGTGCTCGCTTCGATGTATGCGACGCTGATGGCCAAGGTGTATCGCGCGCGCGGCGTCGCCAATGCCGATGTGTTGCGTTGGCAGGAGTCGTCCGAGGAACATGAAGCGATCATGCGGGCGCTGCGCGAGCGCGATGCCGGGCGGCTGGCGGCGATTCTGCGTTTTCACTCGGAACATACCGCGGCAGAGGTGATGAAGATCCTGCGCGGCCCGCTGGTCAAACGCTCCGGCGCGAAGGCTTGAGACCGGCGCCGGGACGACGCAGCGCCCGGCGAACGTCGCTCAATATTCGCGGTACTCGCCGTCGTCCTCACCGGGTTCGGGCTCGGCCGAACCGGTAATCAGGTAGCGCCAGCTGTCGGCGTCGATGGATTCGATACGGGCGCCCAGGCGATAGCCGCCGTTGGTGCCGACGCGGTTGCGCACGGCCGCCTTGAGCGGCACGGCGACCGGCTGGCCGCCACCCTCGGCGCGATCGCCCACCACCAGCAGGGTCAGCGTGGCGTCGAGCGGAATCGCGGCATCGGTGATGATGCTCAGGCCTTCCCTGGAAATGTCCCAGACACGGATGGTGGAGACCTTACCGGCGAAATCGAGCAACGCATGCCAGTTGACACGGAATCGAGGCTCTTTGCGTCGCTCGGGAAAGACGGGCGATAGGCCTAGTTTTGAAGCAATATCATTGGATATCGAGGCCATCGGTCCCCCCCGTGACTCCTCGGCGCCCAAACGATAGGGTCGACCGAGATCCCCCTGCCACCTCAGTCTATCCATGGTCCGGCACACCCGCAACCGGGAAAACCCTCGGTGCCTGGCGCGATGCCGGCGCGTGCGCTACTCGGGCTCGGCTTCGAGGTTGGC
>JAGXBI010000026.1 GCA_018971155.1 Burkholderiales bacterium | reverse complement strand
CTTCATTGACCTTGAAGTGAAACGGTGCAAGGCGCGACAATAGGGCGAACACGCCATTGACAGGGCACAGGTACTTGCACCACACACGCTTGTCGCGGCCATACAGATAGCCGATCACGATCGCGCCCACGGTCGAGCCACCCAACACCAGCAGCACCGCTTTGGGATATTGGTACACGCTGACCATCTGGCCATAGATCGTGGTTCCGGCGAACGCCACGAACGGCCAGCCGCCCCAGCGAATCCAGCGCGGAATCGAGCGGCCTCGCCCATGCCGGCTGGCCCATTCCGACAATGCCCCCTCGGGACACAGCACACCGCACCACACGCGCCCGAGCAACACCATGCTCACCAGCACGAATGGCCACCAGATACCCCAGAACACGAACTGCGCGAACAGCGTCAGATTCGACCAGATATGTGCGGTCTCGCCCGGCAGCGGCGTGAAGGCCGGTACCAGAATCAATACCGCATACACGGCCACGACTACCCATTGCACGCCACGAATCAGCGCGCCGTGGCGCTGCATCCACAGCCCCAGACGAGCCAGCCGGGTCGGCGGCGCCGACAGCGTGTTCATGCGGCCCGCACCGGCCTGGCCTGGGGCTGCGCCCGGCGCAGGAACAGCCAGACCACCGCCCAATACGCGGCGTACGCGAGCAGGTTCATGACCGCCGGATGAGCGCGATAGCCGGTCAGCGTGGCAATCAGGTTGCCGGCCGGGCTGGCGTCGTCGAGCAGTCCGGCGCTGTTCCATACCTGGTCACCGAGCGTGGGTACCAGGCCGAGCGAAATCAGGCGGTCGATGCCGGTCATCAGCAGGCCGGCGGCCAGGAACAGCAGCATCACCTCGGTGACGCGGAAAAACAGCCGCCACGAGAAAATCCGTCCGCCCAACTGCAGCAGGTAGAAAGTCAGCAAGGCCAGTCCCAGGCCGATCAGCACCGCCGCCACCATGGCCCCGGAAATCGCACCGCCCTGGCCGAAGCCCAAGCCATAGAGGAAAATCACGGTCTCGCTGCCCTCGCGCGCGATCGCCAGCGCCACCAGCACCAGCACCCCCCACCAATTGGAAGACTCGGAGCTCTTTTGCAGCGAAGCCTCCATATCGCGCTTGAGCGTGCGTCCATGCTTCTTCATCCACAACACCATCTGCACGATCAGCACCGCGGCAATCAGCACCATGGCGATCTGGAAATAATCCTGGGCGTCGCCCGACAGGATTTCAGTGAACCCCAACAGCGCCGCGCCCAGCCCGATGGCCGCCGCGATCCCCAGCGCCACGCCGGCCCACAGATACGGCAAGCCCTGGCGAGCCGACTCGCCGCTGTTCCTGAGCCAGGCATAAAGGATCCCGACCACCAGTAACGCTTCGACGCTCTCGCGCCAGACGATGAACATCACCTGTCCCATCGCATCCTCTCGTTGATACCCGCGCCACGCCGGCGCTTATTTGGCGACAATCACACCCTGCGCCGTCTGCATGTGGAAATCGTCGAAAAACTTGTATTCGCCGGGCGAAAGCGGCGCGATCACGACAAACGATTGCGCGCCGGGAGCCAATACCTTCTCCTTGCGCAATTGAATGCTCTCGAACTCCACCGCCGATTTGCCGGTGTTGTGAACCTCGATCTTGATGCGCTTGCCCGCCGGCACCTCGATCCGGGCCGGATTGAGCTTGCCGTCCTGCATCTCGAGCCGGAACGTCGGCAAATCCGCGGCGCCGGCCGGCGCCGTGCCGGCCAGCAGGCACACCAGTGCTGCGCCCGCGACGGCCAGACGGCCTCCATGCTTGATCATTTGAATCACTCCCATACAAGCGACGCCGAGGCTGCGGTCAACCGCGGTCTCGGCGTCGAACCGTCAATAACCGCCCTTCTTGCCCACGCCCGCGAAAACGAAGTCATACGAGGTGGTGAAAGGCTTGAACCAGGGGCCGACACCGGTTTCCTTGTCGACGTGGCGCCCAAAGTGGGCATGCTCATTGGCCGACGGCGGCAGCACCGTGAGTTTGAGGTTGTATTTGCCGGGACCCATGAGCTTGACGTTGTCGCCGTAGTGCGGCCCGTCGCTGGCCACCATCGGCATCAGGTCGCCCTTGAGCACCTGCTTGCTGCCCTGCTTGGTCAATTCGTACTTGACCACCAGGTACGGCATCCAGTCGCCCTCGGCAAAACCGTTCGGATTGTTTTTGACCGCGTGGATATCGGCTTCAAGGTGGATGTCCGAATCCTCCGCCTTGCGCATCATGCCCGGAGGATCCATTGTTACCGGTTGCAGATAAACCGCCGCGACTTCCATGCCACCGGCAATTTGAGGTTTGCCGATCGGATATTCGGCGGCCTGAACCGTGGCCATGGCGCCAATCAGGCAAGCGGAGACAACCCATGAAGCGATACGCATACGCACTCCCAAAAGAAAATGTTAATAGTAACTATTCTCAATTCGGAAGTGTAGCACCAAGGTTTCGGGAAAACAAACCACTGTTTCGAGACACCCCTGGCGGGAGGTCGGCGCGGTCGCGCATGGTGCTGCGCGACCATTGCCAGGAACTACCGTGCCTGGCTGGCGCCCCCCGGCGCGGCCTGACCAGCGCCGGCGGCGGTCGCCGCATAGCCCGCATTTTGCGCGTCGTACTCGCGCTTGCTGCGCAACGCCAGGAACAGCAGACTGCCGATCAGCAGCAGGATGAACACCACGACGAAGATCGTGAAGCCCTTGGTGTTATCGGTTTTCTGGTTGTCGTTCATGACCGGAGGGGGGGAGTGCGGGCGGCTTGCGACGGATCTTCGGCCGGCACACAGGGTGGATGGACGGTCGTCATGCTACTCCAATTGATCCGCCAGCGCACCCGCGTCAGGGCAGCACCGTGCCGCGGTCGATCTTGCGCGCCAGCACCACCGACGTGGTGGTCTTGGTCACGCCGTCGATCTGCCCGATTTCATCGAGCAGCGCGTCCAGTTGTTCGGGTGAGGCCGTGTGCAGCCATGCCACGTAATCGAACTCGCCGCTGACCGTGCACAGCAGGTGAATTTCAGGCATTTTCGACAGACGGCGCAACACGTCGGCCCCGGCCCGCGGCAGCAACGAGATGCCGACGCAGGCCTGTAGCCCCCCGCCGGGCATGTCCTGGCTAAGGCGAACGGTATAACCGGCAATCACACCATGACGCTCGAGCCGGCTCAGGCGCGCCAGCACGGTGGTGCGGGCCACCCCGAGGCGACGCGCCAGATTGGCCGCGCTCTCCCGCGCATTGACGCGCAACTGCGCCAGCAGATTTCGATCGAGTTCATCCAGCGCGAGGGAAGTCATTGCCATCACGGCACTCCTATTGACGTTTCGACAAAAATTCTTGTCGTAAACGCATAATATTTCAACATATCGTCAAAATCACGCTACATTTCATTGCGCTCTCTTTCTACACTGAGGACAAGCCGGCGCGCCGCGCCCGCCGGTCCCAAGGCGGAGAAAAGGAGGTCGTCATGAGAGTCGCACTGCTTGGCGCCGGCCACATCGGCCGCGCAATCGCCCGCATCCTCGCCGCCAGCGGCGACTATCACGTCACGCTGATGGATCGCGACGCCCAGGCACTGGCAGCTGCCGCCGAATCGCTCGAGCATGGCGAGACTACGCAACCCCTGGCGCTGGAACACCCCGACGTGCTGCGCGAGGCGCTGGCCGGGCACGATGCACTCGTCAATGCACTTCCCTACTCGCTGGCGGTTCACGTGGCGACCCAGGCCGCGGCAGCCGGCTGCCATTACTTCGACCTGACAGAAGACGTTGCCGCCACCCACGCCATTGCCCATCTGGCGGCGAACGCGCGCACCGCCTTCATGCCGCAATGCGGATTGGCGCCCGGTTTCGTCTCGATCGTCGCGCACGACATGGCCTCGCGCTTCGACGCGGTGCAGGACCTGAAGCTGCGCGTCGGCGCCTTGCCGACCTTCCCGACCAACTCGCTCAAATACAACCTCACCTGGAGCGTCGACGGGCTCATCAATGAATATTGCCGTCCTTGCGAGGCGATCCGCGACGGCGAGCCGATCACCGTGCTGCCGCTCGAGGGCATGGAGCACTTTTCGCTCGATGGCGTCGAGTACGAGGCGTTCAACACGTCCGGCGGACTCGGCACGCTGTGCGACTCGCTCGCCGGCAAAGTGCGCAATCTGGATTACAAATCGGTACGTTACCCGGGCCATCGGGCGTTGATGAGCGTGCTGCTCGACGAACTGCAACTCAAGTCCGATCCGGATAACCTCAAGGGCATTTTGCGCCGCGCGGTGCCATCGACCCTGCAGGACGTCGTGCTCGTGTTCGTGACCGCCAGCGGCTTGCGCAACGGCGCGCTCACGCAGGAGGTGTTTGCGCGAAAAATCTTCGCCGAGCGCAACCAGGGTCACGCCGCCAGCGCCATCCAGATCGCCACGGCCGCGGGCATCTGCACCGCGCTCGACCTGTTCCGCGAGGGGAAACTACCGCAGTGCGGACTGATCCGTCAGGAGCAAATCACGCTGCCGGAATTTCTGGCCAACCGGTTCGGGCGCGTCTACGCGCAGTCCTCTCGTATCGCGTCGATCTCGTGAACCGCGCGGGCGCGCGACACGCCCGCTATGCACGGGCCTGACGACGGGACAGCCAAACGGTGAAGCAACCGGTGGCCGTGCCCAGAAACGCACCGGCGATCACGTCGCTCAGCCAGTGATAGTTGGCGCCAAGCTGGCCGATCGCGGTCAGCACGATGGCCAGCAGATACAGCCAGCGCAGGCGCGGATGGCGCAGCCACAAGACGCTGGCGCAGGCCAGCGTCACACTGAGATGGCCGGAGGGAAACGATGCGTAAGCCCGGTCCCAGCCGGCGAACCAGTGAAAGCCGAAGGCGCCGTCGCGAATGAATGACGGGTTATTGTTGATCCAGGTCTCGGGCCAGGTTCGTCCGGCGATCACTTTCAGGCCGTTCTTGATCAGCACCACCAGCGCCACACTCCCCGAGCAAAGCGCCAGGCTCGCCCAGGCACCATCGAAGCGGTGTCGCCACAGCGATATTCCGCCGGCCAGCAACAGGCCCGGCCACGCGAGCACGAACAGCGGATCCGGGATCTGGCTCAGGCGAATCAGCAACGGATCGCCGTACGTCGTGCGGTGCACCCAGCTCGACAGCGGACGATCGAGCCAGCGGATGCATATGCCCACCAGCACCGCACAGGCCACGAAGGACAGGAGCCACATTAGAGCACGACGCTCGGCAAGCCTGGGCATGGGGCGACCCTCTCGGGAAATGTCGGAAGCGCGAGTTTAGCGAAACATCGTGTCAGCGTTAAGTCCGGGACGCACAAGCGATCGGCACCGCCCGATAGTTTCAATTGTGTTGCCAATACCGGGCAATCGATGCAGAATGGCGCGGCTGTTCGAACCCGCCCGTCATTCATGGCAGCGGTCTGCCAACGCCCCGCCCCGCACGCTCCGTCAGATTGTCGTGCGAATGCGCAAACAGCCCGTCACGGGCGATACCCACAACCTGCGCTCTTCCGAATTTGGACTGCCTGCGGCGCAACGCGCGGCGGGCATCCATTGCCGGCCGATCGACGCTCCGCACGGGGCACACTGAGATTGCGTCATGTTCAATACCGTCTTGCCGATTTACAAAGGTTTCGAAATCCAGGCGCTGGTCTACCCCAATCGCAGCGCCGACGGCAGCAAGCCCCGGCATTCGGAGGGATATGACGTCGCCGTCAAGCTGATCCGCGCTGGCGCGGAACCCACCCAAGCCAACAGCCGCGTATTCAAGCTTTCGCCTGCCACCGTGTTCAGCGCATTCGGCGAAGCCAAGCGCGCAGCGGAGGCACACGGGCGCGGCATCATCGACGGCCAGGTGCCCAACGAGACGATCGCCGATCTGTAGGCTGGCTCGGCCCATGGTAGCCATCGGGCGGCTCACGAAGCGAATCGGATTCGCGTTTGCGCTGGGGTTGCTGCGCATTCTTGCGTTGATGCCTTACGGTGTCTCGGCACGACTCGGCAGCGCCTTGGGGACACTCCTTTACAGGATTCCGAGCTCACGCAAGCGCATCGTTCACACGAATCTGCGGCTTTGTTTCCCGAACCGCAGTGCGCAGGAATACGAGCGACTTGCGCTGGCAAACTTTCGTCATGTGATCCGCAGTTATGTCGAGCGCGGGATCCAATGGTTCGGCAGCCGGCGCGCCATCGGCAAGCTGGTGAGCGTCGAGAGCGCCATCGATTTGAGCGAAGTCGACCCACCGCCGACCATTTACATGGGCTTTCATTTCGTGGCGATCGAGGCGGGCTCGATGATGTACTCGCTGAGCAACCCCATTGCCTCGCTCTATACGCCCATGTCGAGCACCCGCATCGACCAGTTGGCAAAGCGGCAACGCGGCAGGTTCGGGGCGGAAATGATTTCTCGCGCCGACAGCGCGCGCAGGACGCTGGCGACATTGAAGCGCGGCAAACCGGTGATGCTGGCCGCAGACATGGACCACGGCCACCGGGACTCCCTGTTCGTCCCGTTCTTCGGCGTGCCGGCCTGCACGCTGACGTCGATCGCTCGCCTGGCCAAGGCCAGCGGCGCCCGGGTCGTACCGTTCGTGACCGAAGTGCTACCCGGCTACCAGGGCTACAAGATGACGATTTTCGCCGCGCTGGCCGACTATCCGAGTCACGACCTCCAGGACGACGCGCGCCGCATGAACGCGTTTCTCGAAGAGCAGGTGAGCCGCATGCCGGAGCAGTACTACTGGGTCCATCGCCGCTTCAAGACGCGCCCGCACGGCGAGCCCCCCGTCTATTGACGATCGATCGCGCCGCGGCGACTCACGCCTGGCGCTCCTGCACCAGCACCCACGGCGACACCACCACGGCCCACAGCGACGGCGAGCGGCCGGCAAAATCGGCGGCGGTATCGGCCGACATCCGCTCGAGCAGACCGCCGGCCAGCCACCTTGCCACCTGCTCGGACGCATCGCTGGCGACCGCCTCGGCGACCGACACCAGGTCGAGTTCGCGCCCGACGTGCAGCAGTACGCCGCGCGCGAAAAATTTCTCCAGTTCGCGCCATTCGATGCGCGCGGTCTCGCCAAGCAACTGAAGATAAAGCGGACTGGGTTGTTCCACGACAGGTCCTTGCCGCGCCAGGCGGCGCGCACAGAATAAGACAGCGCGCATTGTAGCGCGCCGGGCACCATGCCGGGCATGCGCCAGCGGCTGCCACAACCGATTTGCGCACCGCGTGCCGGCGCGCGTGCGGCTCTCGGGTCGTAGTCCGATATTTCCGCACTGCTTGCGGCCGCGCAACGCGCCGGCCGGCCATGGGTTGACTTGCCCGTCACCGTGTTCCGGCCAGCGGGCCGGCCCGTTGACGGCAGCGTGCCGCAGCGCAGCAACTTCATTGACAAATATCATGACCGATCAACACCGCTCGGCTATAAACGAGCTATCCGGCATCGCCAAGCCAGGCCGGCCGCTGACGCCGCGCACCGGGCCCGGAACCGCGCGCTTCGAGTGCCCGGCCCGCCAGAGGCACCACAACCGATCACTGCGAACCACACCCACCATGCGACGAGGTATTCCGTCTCCTGGCAAATTGCCACGGCAGGGCCCTGCGCCCGGCGCGCGCGCACCACTGGCCGGGGCGCTGATCGCGTTGCTGCTCGCTTGCGGCGGATGCACCTCGCTTGCGCCGCGCTATGAGCGTCCACCGCTGCCGGTGCCCAACCGCTACCCTGCCGACGCCACACCGTCGAACCAGGCCGCCGCCCCGATCGACTGGCGCGATTATTTCGTCGACACCGATTTACAGGCCGTCATTGCCCAGGCCCTGGCGCACAATCGCGACCTGCGCGTAGCCACGCAGCGCGTGCAAGAGGCACGCGCCGCCTACGGCGTACGCGCCGCGGACCAATTGCCCACCATTGCCGGTGGCGCAACCTACGCCCGCTTCCACGCGCCCGGCGGCATTCTGAGCAGCCAGGCGCTGACCGCCAGCCTGTATGACCTGACCTTGACGCAAAGCAGTTGGGAGCTCGATTTCTGGGGTCGCGTGCGCAGCCTCAAGGAAGCGGCGCTCGAACAATTTCTTGCCAGCGTCGCGGCGCGCCGGGCCGTCAGGCTCAGCTTGATCGCGCAGGTGGCCGACGACTTCCTGGTGCTGCGTGAACTGGACGAGCGCATCGCGCTGACGCAGCAGACGATTGCCAGTCGCCAGGCATCGCTGCATATCTTTCGCCGCCGCTTCGAGGTCGGCGCGATCTCGAAACTGGACTTCACGCAAGCGGAGATCCTGTTGCAGCAGGCGCAGTCGTTACTGGCGCAACTGGAACAATCACGCGCGCTGGCCGCGCATGCACTGAACCTGCTGGTCGGCTCGCCAGCGACCCTCGGACCGTCCCGGCGCTCGCTCGATGACGACAGCATACTGCCTCCTCGCGCCGGCTTGCCATCGGACTTGCTGGAGAATCGCCCGGACATCGTCGCCGCAGAGCATCAATTGCGCGCGGCCAACGCCGACATCGGAGCGGCCAGGGCGGCCTTTTTCCCACGCATCGCGCTGACCAGCTCGTTCGGCGCAGGCAGCACGGCGCTCGGCGATCTGTTCTCGGGCGGCAGCGCCATTTGGAGCTTCGTGCCCAGCCTGTCGATGCCGATCTTCGATGCCGGCCGCAATCGCAGCAACCTGGCACTGGCGCGCGCACGCGAGAAGGAAGCCGTGGCGCAATACGAAAAGTCCATTCAGGCGGCATTTCGCGACGTCGCCGATGCCCTTGCCAAGGCGCACTGGTTAAGCGAGCGCATCCGCATCGAACGCGACACGCTGGCCTCGCAAACTGAACGGGCGCGCCTGGCCAAGCTGCGCTATGACAGTGGCGCAGCGCCGTTTCTCGAAGTGCTCGATGCGCAGCGGGACATGCTCGCCGCGCAGCAGCAATTGATCCAGACGCGCCGTGCTCTGCTCGAGAGCCGCGTCGCGCTTTTTGTCGCTCTCGGGGGCGATGCGTCGCGCGCCACGCACGCCAGCATCCGCAGCGGCCATGACTCGCCAACCAACGAGGCGCCGCGCCATGACTTCCATTAATCGAAAATTCCTGTTGCTTGCGATCCTGCTGGCGGCAGCCGCAGCTGGCGGCTACTACGCCTGGCAGCAGTGGCGCGATGGTAACCGTACCGCGGGACTGGTCAGCGGCAATGGCCGCATCGAAGCGACCGAGATCGACGTGGCGACCAAGCTCCCGGGGCGGGTGGACGCAATTCTCGTGAACGAGGGCGACTTCGTGAAAGCGGGGCAACTGCTGGCCAGGATGCAAGTGCAAGTGCTCGAGGCGCAACTCGACGAGGCACGCGCGCGGGCTCAACAGGCCGCCGACAACGTACTGGCCATGCAAGCCCAGGTCGCGCAGCGCCAGAGCGACAAAGCAGTCGCACAGGCGCTGGTCGCGCAGCGCAAAAGCGAATTGGACGCAGCTCAGCGCCGGCTCGCCCGCTCGCAAACGCTGTCTCGCGAAGGCGCGTCTTCGCTGCAGGAACTCGACGACGATCGGGCCAGGGTGCGCAGCGTGCAGGCTGCCGTCGGTGCAGCCACAGCCCAGGTCGCCGCTGCGCAGGCCGCCATCGATGCGGCCCGCGCCCAGCTGGTCGGAGCGCGCTCGGCCGTGCAAGCCGCGCAAGCCACCGTCGCGCGCGTGCAGGCCGATATGTCCGACAGCCAGCTCACCGCGCCCCGGGACGGGCGCGTTCAGTATCGGGTGGCCGAACCCGGAGAAGTGCTGCCGGCCGGCGGCAAAGTGCTCAATATGGTCGATCTGTCGGATGTCTACATTACGTTCTTCCTGCCCGAGACAGTCGCCGGGCGCGTGGCACAGGGCGCCGAGGTGCATGTGATCCTGGACGCGGCGCCCGAATACGTGTTGCCCGCGCGCGTCACGTTCGTCTCGAGCACTGCCCAGTTCACCCCCAAGACAGTGGAAACCGCAAGCGAGCGACAAAAGCTGATGTTCAAGGTCAAGGCACGCATCGACCCGGATCTGCTGCGCCGGCATCTCACGCAAGTGAAAACCGGCCTGCCGGGCGTGGCCTGGGTCAGGGCCGATCCGCAGGTCACCTGGCCGCCCCGTCTGGCGCTGAAGGTTCCGCAGTGAATACCGCCGCGCCCTGCCCGCCGGTGGTGCGATTTCGCGACACCGGCCTGCGCTACGGCAAGAGCGTCGCGCTCGACAATGTCACGCTCGACATACCCGCGGCCGCGATCGTCGGAGTGATCGGGCCCGACGGCGTGGGCAAATCGAGTCTTCTCGCGCTGGCCGCAGGCGCCCGCGCAATACAGCGCGGGCGCGTCGAAACACTGGGCGGCGACATGAAATCGCGGCATCACCGCGAAAACGTCTGCCCGCGTATCGCCTATATGCCCCAGGGGCTGGGTAAAAACCTGTATCCGACGCTGTCGGTGGAGGAAAACCTGCGGTTCTTCGCGCGCCTGTTCGGCCATGGCTTGGCTGAACAGCGCCGCCGCATCGACGCGCTCACGCGCAGCACCGGCCTGTATCCGTTCCTGGCACGCCCCGTGAGCAAACTCTCGGGGGGCATGAAACAGAAGCTTGGCCTGTGTTGCGCGCTGATTCACGACCCGGATCTTCTGATCCTGGACGAACCGACCACCGGGGTCGACCCGCTCGCGCGCGCGCAATTCTGGGATTTGATCGCACAGATCCGCACTGCCCGTCCGCAAATGAGCGTGATCGTATCGACTGCCTACATGGACGAGGCGCAACGCTTCGATCTCTTGGTGGCGATGGATGCCGGCCGGGTGCTGGCGACCGGCACGCCGCAGGCGCTGCTCGCCCAAACCGGCGCGGCCTCGCTCGAAACAGCGTTCATCGAGCTGCTGCCGCCGGCGCGCCGAGAGGGACATGTTCGCCCATCGGCGACTCGCGCGCAGGCACTGCAAAACGCCGACATCGCGGTCGAGGCGCGCGATTTGACCATGCGCTTCGGCGACTTCGTCGCGGTCGATCGCGTCACTTTCCAGATCAGGCGTGGCGAGATTTTCGGCTTTATCGGCTCCAACGGCTGCGGCAAATCGACCACCATGAAAATGCTGACCGGCCTGCTGCCGGCCAGCGGCGGGTCGGCACGGCTGCTCGGCCGGGAAGTGGCGCCCGAGGACATCGACACGCGCAGGCGGGTCGGCTACATGTCGCAGACCTTCTCGCTGTATGGCGAGCTGACGGTGCGCCAGAATCTTGCGCTGCACGCGCGCCTGTTCAACGTGCCGCCGGCGCAGATCGCCGGTCGGGTGGCCGACATGTCGGCGCGCTTCGGCCTGAGCGACGTGCTCGATGTCTTGCCCGAGCGCCTGCCGCTGGGGGTCCGCCAACGCCTGTCGCTGGCCGTGGCCATGGTGCACCAGCCAGAGTTGCTGATACTCGACGAACCGACCTCGGGGGTCGATCCGATCGCGCGGGACAACTTCTGGCAGTTGATGATCGAACTGGCCCATCGGGACCGGGTGACGATCTTCATATCGACGCACATGATGAACGAAGCCGAGCGGTGCGACCGGATTTCGCTGATGCATGCCGGGCGTGTCCTGGCCAGCGGCGCGCCCGGCGAGCTGATCCAGGCCCGCGGCGCAGCCTCGCTGGAGCAGGCGTTCATCGATTATCTGAGCGAGGCGATCGGACAGCCGGCTACCGGGGAGATCGTACCGCCGGCGGCAATCGATACGCCGGCCGCGCCCCCCACGCCACCCGCCCGGCGGCAGCGTTTCAGCCCGGCGCGTGCGCTGGCCTATATGTGGCGCGAAGCCCTGGAATTGCGGCGCGATCCGCTGCGCGCGGCGCTGGCCCTGCTCGGCTCGCTCGTGCTGATGTGCGTGATCGGCTTCGGGATCAGTCTCGATGTCGAGCATCTGACCTTTGCAGTGCTCGATCGGGACCAGACCGAATTGAGCCGCGACTATGTGTCGAGCCTGGCGGGCTCGCGCTACTTTCGCGAGCAGGCGCCGCTGTCGAGCTATCGCGATCTCGACAGCCGCATGCGCAGCGGCCGGCTATCGCTGGCCATCGAGATTCCGCCCGGTTTCTCGCGCGACCTGCGGCGCGGCACCGCCGCTCAGATCGGCGTGTGGATCGACGGCGCCATGCCGCAGCGCGCCGAGACGATTCGCGGCTACGTTCTGGGCATGCATCAAAACTGGCTGCTCGATCAGGCGCTGCACCGGCTCGGTGCCGCGCCATCCTCGCCGCTCGACATAGAAACGCGCTTTCGCTATAACCCGGACGTCAAGAGCATGCCGGCCATGGTGCCCACCGTCATCCCCCTATTGCTGATGATGCTGCCTTCGATGCTCACCGCGCTGGCCGTGGTGCGCGAGCGCGAGCTCGGCTCGATCATCAATTTCTATGTCACGCCGGTCACCCGCGGCGAATTCCTGCTCGGCAAGCAGGTTCCCTACGTCGTCCTGGCCATGCTGAACTTCCTGCTGATGACGTTACTGGCGAGATACGCGTTCGGCGTGCCGGTCAAGGGCAGCTTTGCAACCCTGTGCGGGGCCGCGCTCGTCTTCAACATCATCTCGACCGGCTTCGGCCTGCTGGCATCGACCTTCACCCGCAGCCAGGTAGCGGCAATGTTCTTCACCCTGATCGGCACGCTCATACCCGCGGTCGAATTCTCCGGCATGATCAATCCGCTGTCCTCGCTCGAAGGCGGCGGGCGGCTCATCGGTCTGGTTTATCCCACGACCTACATGTTCACGATCAGTCGCGGGGTGATCAACAAGGCCCTGGGGTTCGGCGACCTGCACGCCCAATTCTGGCCGCTGTTCGCTGCCGTGCCGGTGGTGCTGGGCGCCACGCTCCTGTTGCTCAGGAAACAGGAGAAATGATCGTGCGCAGGCTGTCGAACATCTACCGGCTCGGCCTGAAGGAATTCTGGAGCCTGCTGCGCGACCCGTTCCTGCTGGTGCTTATCGTCTATACGTTCACGGCGGCGATCTACGCGGCCGCCACGGCGCAGCCCGATACGCTGCACCTGGCTCCCATCGCCATCGTCGACGAGGACGCCTCGCCGCTGTCCACGCGTATCGCGGCGGCGTTCTTTCCGCCGCAGTTCAAGGCACCGTTGATGATCACGCCGGCTCAGGTGGACCGCGGCCTGGACGCGGGCGACTATACTTTCGCGCTCGACATTCCGCCCGACTTCCAGCGCGACATCCTCGCCGGCAAGCCCGCCCAGATTCAGCTCAACATAGATGCCACGCGCATGAGCCAGGCTTTCACCGGTGGCGGATACATCCAGCAGATCGTGACCAGCGAGGTCGACGAGTTTCTGCAGCATTACCGCGGGAGCCCCGTGCCGCCAGTCGACCCGGCCGTGCATATGCGCTTCAACCCGAATCTCGACCATTCGTGGTTCGGCGCGCTGATGGAAGTCATCAACAACATCACCATGCTTTCCATCATCCTGACCGGCGCGGCGCTCATCCGCGAGCGCGAGCATGGCACCATCGAGCACCTGCTGGTCATGCCGGTGACGCCCGTCGAGATCATGCTGGCCAAGGTATGGTCGATGGGTCTGGTGGTGCTGGTGGCCGCCGCATTTTCGCTGGCTTTCGTGGTACGCGGCGCGCTGCATGTGCCGATCGAGGGCTCCATGGCGCTGTTCCTGCTGGGCGCCGCGCTGCACCTGTTCGCCACCACCTCGATGGGCATTCTGATGGCGACACTGGCACGCAGCATGCCCCAGTTCGGCATGCTCATGGTGCTGGTGCTGCTGCCCATGGAGATGCTCTCCGGCGGCCTGACGCCGCGCGAGAGCATGCCGGCGATCGTGCGATACGTCATGCTGGCGGCGCCCACCACCCATTTTGTCGAACTGGGACAGGCGATCCTGTATCGCGGCGCGGGTATCGACGTTGTCTGGAAGTCGTTTCTCGCCTTGCTGTTCATCGGCTCGATGATGTTCGCCATTTCCCTGCGGCGCTTTCGCCGCTCCCTGAGCCAAATTGCATAGCGGCGCCCAAGCGCCCCCCCGGGAGACCCACCTTGATCGCCATTGCCGGCCTCTTTGTCGCCATCCTGTTGCTCAACGTCATTCCGGCCTTCGCGCCGCCGACGTGGATGGCAATGTCATGGATCGGCTTTCATCAGCCCGAACGCAACCCGCTGTTGCTGGCCATCGTCGCCGCCGGCGCTGCTACGACCGGACGCCTGCTGCTCGCGCGCGGCGCGACATGGCTGGTGCGAGGCCATCTGATGCGCGAGGCCGACCGGCAAAACATCGATGTCGTCAAAGCATGGCTTGAAAAAAGAAAGGCCGTGACGGCCGCCGCGCTGTTGCTGTATGCGTTCAGCCCGTTTCCATCGAACTATCTGTTCATCGCCTACGGCCTGACCAACCTGCGCCTGTGGCTCATCGCCGTGCCGTTCTTTTTCGGTCGGCTCGCGAGCTATGCGGCCTGGGCGCATTTCGCCCAGCTCGCTCATGCCTACTTCGACACCGAAACGCGTCTCGAAGGCAAATACCTCGGCGGCTACTTTATCGTTACCCAATTATTCTTTCTGGGCGTGGTATTTCTGCTGACGCGCGTCGACTGGGGGCTCGCCGTCAACCAGCACCGGCTGCGCCTGCGCAAGCCGGCAAACCGTGCGAACGGCGCCGATTGAGTCATCCGTGGGCCGGACGACACGGCGCCGGCCTCACACAATCCTTGCCCGGCCGCCACGTTGTCACTGGGGCGCTCCCGGGCTCGCCACGACGGCCCTGGCCATCAGTTCGTCCAGCACGCGAGGGCGGTAGCGGTTGGGAGCCGTGATCGCGTAGAAATTTTCGGTGAGTTCGGTGGAAACTCCCACCACCACCAGGCGCCCGGTGCGCAATTCATCCTGCACCACGACCTCCGGCAAAAGCGTGAGCCAGTCACTGTCCCGGGCGACCAGCCGCAACATCGCCATGTCGTCGACCTCGGCGCGTATGCGCGGCTCCACCGCCGCGCTCGCGCATAGCGCATCGAACTGCGCCCTGACGGCATGACGCACCCCGGGCACCGCCATCTCGACGGCATGCAATCCGCCAGGAATATTCAATCGATGGCCGTGCCAGATTTCGGCCCGGCCAACCACCGACATCGGCTGGCTGCCCAGTCGCTGGCAATGCAATGGCTGCTCCGGATCGGCCGGTACCGCCTCGTTGGCCAGCACCACGTCGAGTTGGTGATGCTGCAGCCGGTCCAGCAACCCGCCGAGCAACCCCGACTCCAGCGTCAACGTCACGGATGGGTCGGTCAGCAGCGGGCTCAACCAGTTCTCCTGATAGTTGCGCGAGAGCGTTGCCACGCTGCCGACGCGCAACCGGGTGACGCCCTCGCGCCCGCCGCTCAGGCGGCCCAGCATCTCCGCACCCAGGTCGAAAATGCTGTCGGCGTAAGTCGCCACCAGGTGACCGGTGTCGGTCAGTTTGAGACGCCGGCCCTCGCGCTCGAACAGCGGCTGCCCCAGGCGCTCCTCCAACTGCCGAATTTGCGCGGACAGGGCCGACTGCGAGACGTGCAGCTGTTTTGCGGTGCGGCTGAGATGGCCCGACCGGGCAACGCACCAGAAATAGAAAAGGTGGTGGAAATTCAAGCGGTCGACGCTGAATTGTTCTGTTTTAATTTCGTTTATGTTCATATTTATCTATTTTACAGAACATTTGTCGCGGTGCAATATTCTGCCTACCGACACTTTGTCCACTCGTTCATGAGTTCCTTCGCTGATTTCAAAGCCCTGCTCGCGCTGCTGCCCGGCGTGCTGATGTTTATTCCGATGATCGCGGCTGCCGTTCAGCCCAGTCTGCCGGCCAGGCGTTTTTGGGCGCTCGTTCAGCGCCTGTGCCTGCTGGCCGCCGCCGTCTCGCTGATCTCCCTGGGACTGCGCTTCGTGAGGCCGGCTTCGGCCAGCGAAGTGGACTTCGCTATTCTGCCCGGCCTGACGGTCGGGCTGGTGGGCGCCTGGTTCGGTGCGCTGGTCCAGTGCCTGGGCGCGGTCATCGCCGGATTCTCGTCGCGCTACCTGGACGGCGAGCGGGGCCAAGCGGGCTATGCGGCCGCATTGTCGGCCGTGTTGGCGACGGTGCAACTGCTGACGCTGGCCGACAACTGGATCCTGCTGATCGCCGCATGGGCCGCGACGGGTTTTGCGCTGAACCGCCTGCTCTGCTTTTATGGCGATCGGCCATTTGCCGTGCTGGCAGCCCATAAGAAATTTTTGGCGGACCGGCTGGCCGATCTGTGCCTGATCGGCGCGGCATGGCTGGCCTATCGAGCCACCGGGAGCTTCTCCATCTCGACGTTGCTGCACCACGCGGCAACCGACGGCGTCAACATGGACCTGCAGCTATGCGCGCTCCTGCTGGCCCTTGCCGTGGCAATTCGCACGGCCATGCTGCCGGTACACGGCTGGCTGATTCAGGTCATGGAGGCGCCGACCCCCGTGAGCGCCCTGCTGCACGCCGGCGTGGTCAATCTTGGTGGCTTTGTCGTGATCCGCTTCGCGCCGCTGTTCGATGCGGCCGCGCCGGCGCATGCGCTGCTGGCAGTGGTCGGACTGGCCACCGCGGTGCTGGCCGGTTTCGTCTCGCTCACGCGCATCAGCATCAAAGTCAGGCTGGCCTGGTCGACCCTGGCGCAAATGGGTTTCATGTTGCTCGAGTGCGGTGTCGGCCTATATCACATGGCCGCGCTCCATTTGATCGGACACTCGCTCTACAAAGCCCATGCATTTCTCAGCTCGGGCGCCGCGGTACGGCAGGCTCGCCTGAATGCCATGCGCGAACCCTGGCAACCCGCCGCGTGGAGCCTGACGCTGGCCCCCGTGCTGAGTGTCGTGCTGAGCATCGCGCTGGCACATGCACTGGCGTCGATCGCCCCGCCGCTTGCCATGCACGACTGGCCGGCCTGGTGGTCCCTGATCCTGGCGCTCGCGTGGGCGCCCATGCTCTGGGTGCCGGCTGCCGGCATGACGTATTCGGCCGGTGCGCGGCGCATTGCCCTGGGCAGCTTGCTCCTCGCCTGCCTGCTGGTGCTGAGTTTCGCCGGTCACGCCGTCACGCTGGGCGCGCCGTCGGCCCCGCATGCGCTGCTGGGCCAGATTGCCTGCGCCGGCATGGCAATGCTGTATGCCGGCACGGCCCTGATGCAGGTGCCGCGTGGTCGCCGGTGGCTCGAGCCCTGGCGTCGGCGCAGTTACGCCGGGTTCTATCTCGACGAAGCCTACACCCGGCTGGCGCTGCGCCTGTGGCCCGCGCAACTGCCCGCATCCACCAAAAGCCCCAAAAACCAGCTTGGCATCAAAACCGGCAAGGCACTGCCGGCATCCCGTGCCCGGCAAACCTACAAGAGCCTGTCATGAGCCACTCGGACATCGACACCGTAACGCCGGCAACCCCCGGCGCTCTGCCGCCACTGGCCAGCGAGAATCAGGACGCCCTGCTCGACGAGGCCTGCCAAAAGGCCTGCGCGGCCATTGCTCCGGCGTGGCCACTCGATCGCTCGATCGCCGTCAACCCACATTGGGGACGCACCGGCGATGCGGTGCAAACGGTGGCGGCCCGGCTCAGCCTGCTGGCGGGCGCGCGCGTCTATCCGTCGCGTCGCTATTTCCTGCAATCCTGGACCAACGGCACCATTTCCCGTGCCGATCTGGACGCCGCACGCAGTCATGTCGCCGCCTCGGGGCAAGCCTTGCCCGACGAACAGCAGTGCGTGCAGGCGCTGCAAAGCGAACCGGCACTTTCGCCGATTCCGCTGCTGATCGACCTGCTGGACGCCGATGCCCAGCGCAACACTCACCTGCCCTGGCGCCAGGCCATCACCCATCAAATCAGTCAGACGTGCGCCGCGTATTTCGATCACGCGCAGGCCGACTGGCAGCCCGAGCGCGGCGCCGGCCTGTATGCATTCTGGCGCGATACGCTGGAGCACGACCCTGGCATCGGCACGCTGATGGGACTGCCTCAACTGCATCGCCAGTTGGATCAGTTGCCGGCAACGCCTGAGCTGGCGATCCGCTGGGTCATGGAGAAGGTCGATTTGCCAAGCGTCGTCTGGCCCGACTATCTTGAAGCCCTGCTGCTCAATATCAATGGCTGGGCCTCCTGGTGCGCCTACCTGGACTGGCAGGCTCGACAGGCCGGTGGACGCGACCATTCGCTGCGCGAACTGCTCGCGGTGCGAATGGCCTGGGGCGCGATTCTGCTCAATCCCGCACTGATCCCCGGCGTCGACGCCGGGGTTCGCACCCTGCGCGAGGTCTGGCAGGAGGCGCCAGCCAAATTGGCCGCGGCGCAATCCGCTTTTGCCGTCGACGAGGTGTGGCAACTGGCGCTCGACCTCGCCTACCAGAGGCGGCTCGCCAGCCAATTGAGCGCGCGCGCGGCAGGCAGCGCCGCCACGCCGGGCAAGCGCGGCGTCGAAGCGCAGGCCGTGTTCTGCATCGACGTGCGCAGCGAACCCCTGCGTCGCGCGCTCGAGGCTCATGATCCGCACGTGCAGACCATCGGATTCGCCGGCTTCTTCGGACTGCCTATTTCCTATCAGCCCATCGGCACCTCGGCAAGCAGTCCGCGCTTGCCGGGCTTGCTGCCGCCGGCCATGGAGGCAGGCGACAGCTTGCCCGCATCGGCGGGCACCGACGTACCGAGCGCGGCTGCGGTGCAACGTGCCAGGCAGCGCCATTTTTCGATTGCCGAACAATGGCGTGCCGCCAGCCGCTGGCCAGCGGCAGCGTTCTCATACGTCGAGGCCTTTGGATGGAGTTACGGCGACGCGCTGCGCAACTGGCTGAAGGTCAAGCCGCAGAACCGTGAGCGCGATGATCTCGATGGCTTGCCAAAACGCTATCGCCATCTATGCCGCCCTTCGCTGGATCAACTCGATGCACCCGCGCGCGCGGCGATGGCCGCACGCATCCTGCGCCTGATGGGGCTCGATCGCGATCTCGCCCCGCTGGTCT
>JAGXBI010000341.1 GCA_018971155.1 Burkholderiales bacterium | reverse complement strand
TCGTCGGCAACCAGCCCGAGGGCGACTTCGCGCGCATCGGCGACGAAGTCGTGGCGGCGGCCCAAGCCCTGAAGGGTGCGCATGCCGATCTCGGTGCGCTGGTGCTCGAGTGCACCAATATGCGTCCTTATCTGGAGGCGATACGCCGAGCCTGCGGCGTACCGGTGTTCGACTTGCTGGATCTGGCGGATCTGCTGATGCGCCGGCCGGCCGGGGAGGCCGGCGGCGCTGTGTGAGGCAGTGCGGCGTTAGAGCTGCACTTCTTTCGGGAAATTGCTGGGATCGATACCGACCAGCTTCTGCATGTTTTCCAGGATGATTTTCTTGGTGGTGCCGCTCTGATGCATCTTGGCCAGCCATGCGTCGAGGTAGCTCAGGAACGCGGTGTCGGTTTCCTTTTGTACGCCGACGCACACCGGCGAGCCCTGCACCGGCGTCGGGATCACCAGATGGCCGAGGCCGGGCGACTTGGCCAGCACCGTCACGCCGAGCAGGGCCACCAGCACCTGGGCATCGACCCGACCGGTCTGCAGCGCCAGGGTGGCATCGCCCGAAGTGTCGAAACGCTGGATGTTCGCCTTGCCCAGATTCTGCGTGGCGAATGCGTCCTGATTGGAGCCGACGTCCACCGCCAGCTTGACTTTGGGGTTATCGACCTCGGCCCAGGTTTTCGGGTCGAAGCCCTTGCGCGCGACGATCGTGAAAGTGTTCTGGAAGATCGGCGTGGAAAATCCGACCATTTTCTTGCGCTGCTCGGTGGGCGCCATGCCGAACATGCAGTCGATCTTGTTCGATTGCAGATCGAGCACGGCATTGCCCCAGGTGGTTTCCACCAGTTGCAATTTCACGCCCATCGACTGCGCCAGTTGCGCGGCCAGATCGGGTCCGAAGCCTTGCCATTGCCCGGTCGCCACCGATTTCTGAAAGTACGGCGGGGCACCTGCGACCACCCCGGTTCTCAACGTCTTGGTGCGCTTGATGCGCGCCATGGCCGACTCGGGCCCCTGCGCGTGCGACGTCGCCAGGGGCAGCATGGCCCCCAACCCGGCCGCGCCCAAGCCTGCTACAAAGCGCCTGCGTGATGGCATTTCAGACTCCCGAAAGAAATTGAACAAGGTACTCCCCGCGTCAGGACAGCGCCGCGTGGCCCGTCCCGGCTCGGCAGATTATAGCTGTCACAACCGTTTAATAAAGCGGGGAAAACGAGGCGGGCGGAGCTTCGGTCGACCGACCCAGCGGTGATAGACTCGCCGTTCATACCGAACCGGTACAGCTTCGCCATGACACTCTTCAACGGCATTGCCGGCCTGTTGCTGACCAGTTTGATCCTGATCGCGATTCCCGGGCCGAGCGTTCTCTACATCCTCGGGCAGGCGCTCGCGCGCGGGCGGCGAGCGGCGTTGCTGAGTGCATTGGGCAATGCAGCCGGTATCGCCCTGGTCGGGTGCGTGGTCGCGGCCGGGCTTGGCGCGCTGATCACTACGACCCCTGTCGTGCAGGCGTATGTGCGTCTGATCGGTGCCGTCGTCTTGTTGGCGATCGGCCTGCAGTACTTGCGTGCCGCGCTGCGCGGCGGCGCGGCGACGCTCGCGCGAGGTGGCGGCACGCAGCGTCGATCGCTGCTGGTCGGGGTGATGGTCGGCGCGACTAACCCGAAGGCGCTGGTGATGTTCGGTACCGTCGTGCCGAGCTTCCTGACACTGCCGCCGGGCGCTTCGCCCACCGCTTCATTGTTGCTGCTGTCGTTGGTGCCGATCGGCGTGGGGCTGGTGGTCGATGCCTCGTGGGCGCTGGTCGGCGATGCGGGGCGGCGCTTCCTGGCCGATTCTGCGCGCGGCATCCGTCTTTTGCAGGGCTTCGGCGGCGCGCTGATGATTGTGATGGCGGTGATGCTCGGCTGGCTGGAAAACATCGGGCATTAGCGACCACGACGCGCGGCGGGTTGCTGCGGGCGAGAAACGGTGCCGATCGCCGAGGTGCGATACCTCGAGCCGTGCACGACGGAGCTCCGCATCAGCGTGGATCCGCGTCGGTGTGGGCGAAGTGGCGGTAATACAGGTAGACGAAGGCGCCTTGAAACGCGGCGCCGATTACGAACGGCAGCGCGAGCCATTGGGCCTGAAACATCAGGCCGGCGAAAACCGGGCCGACGGCGCGCGGCACCTGCATCGATACGCTGGAAATGCTCGCGGCGAAGCCTCGCCGGCTCGGTCGCACGAGCCCGACACTGAGGGCATTGCGAGTGCCGATCGTGCCTCGGTTAAAAAAATTGCGCACAGTATAGAGCGTCGCCGCAGATGCGAAGGTTGGCGCGAACGGCAAAGCGAGCAAGCAAGCCAGGCCGATCAGGCGCATCAGCACGACCGACCGGACGATACCCATGGCGCTGGCCAGACGCCCCGCGCCGAGCGACGAGAATCCGGCCAGCAAAAAGCCGAGCGCCATCATCGGGCCAATGAATTCCGGGCCCTTGGCAAAGCGAATGGCAAACCAGTAGGACATCAAAGGACCGGTGAGTCCGACGACGGCATGCTCGCGAGAGCAGCGCAATGCCGGCAGCGGCACCTCGATGCCATAATCCCGACATCCCGGCTGCCACGGCAAGTCTGCCACGATCTCATGCCAGACACTTCATTCCGCAAATCGATGCGCTTGCTGGGCACCCGGCGCTTTGGCACGTTCTGGTTTGCCAGCCTGCTATCGAACATCGGCACCTGGGCTCAGCAGGTGGCGCAACCGTGGCTGCTGCTGAGCCTGGGGGCTTCGCCGTTCCTGCTCGGGCTCGATGCGTTTGCGATGGGGGCGCCGGCCTGGCTGCTTACGCTGGTTGGCGGCGTGCTGGCCGACCGTCACGATCGCCGCCGCATCATCATGTCGTTCCAGTCGTTCCAGATGCTTTGTCCGCTATTGGTGGTTGTGCTGCTGTATCTGGGCGTCGTGCAGCCATGGATGGTGATCACGCTGTCGCTGGTGATCGGTGTGACCGATGCATTGTCGATGCCGTCATTCCAGTCAATCGTGCCGTCGATCGTGACACACGAGCAGATTCCCACCGGCATCGCTTTGAATTCGACCCAGTTCAATCTTTCCCGCATGCTCGGACCGGCTATCGCCGGCATCCTGATGGCCAGCGTCGGCGTGCGCGGCGCCTATGCGGTCAATACCGCGTCCTATGTGCCGTTTATTCTTGTGGCGCTGTGGATTCTGCCGCGAGGGGCGGCGGCGTCGCTGGTCCCCCAGCCAGGCGAGCGTGGGCTGCTGTTTGCCGGCGCGCGAGAAACGATGCGTGCCCCAGCCTTGCGCGGTGCCCTGCTGACAGTGTTTGTCACCAACTTGCTTTGTGCGCCCTTGGTCACGTTTTGCCCGGTGCTGGTCAAGAACGTCTTTCAGGGCAACGTCGCCCATTTCAGTTTGGCCGTCGGTGCTTTCGGCGCGGGTGGGCTGCTCGGCGCGCTGGCGTTGCTGGCCGTCGATCCAAAGCGGGACCGACGGCCGATCAGCTCGTGGCTTGCGGTGGCCTATGGCATCGTCGTGGTGCTGGCCGCGCTCAATCGCTGGCCATGGGGTTTGCCGCCGCTGTTCGTGCTGGCCGGCATGACGATGACCGCGAGCAATGCGTCGGCCAATGCGTTGCTGCAGGCTGCCGCCCCGACACGCGTTCGTGGCCAGGCCGTCAGCCTGTATATGCTCGCGATGCGCGGCGGCGTGTCGCTGGGCGGGCTTCTCACCGGGATCTCGGTGGGCTGGTTGGGCGTGCGGGAAGCGCTCCTGGTCAATGGCCTGCTGGCGGTGGTGGCGCATCTGGCGATCGGCCGGGTCTGGCGA
>JAGXBI010000340.1 GCA_018971155.1 Burkholderiales bacterium | reverse complement strand
TCCCACCAACTGTAGCTTTTCTCGGGCTGCTCGAATAGGCGAAACGCATCGCGCAGGCCCAACCCCTGCAGGCGAGCGAACGCCTCGCGCTCCTGTGGCGAGACCAGATTCTTTCCCTCCCAGGCCTTGGGGTCGTGCACGTCGCGATCTTCTGGCGCGATATTGAAGTCGCCTAACAGCGCGAGCTTGCCATGCTTGGGGAGCTCGTCGCTCAGCCAGTGCGTGAGCGCGTCGAGCCAGCGCAGCTTGTACGGAAACTTCTCCGAGTCGAGTGCCTGCCCGTTCGGGAAATAGCCGCACACCACGCGCATGTCGCCCACCGTCGCGGCAATCAGGCGTTGCTGCTCGTCGGGGAAATTCGGCAGGTTGCGAACCACGTCCGTCACGGCCAGGCCGCTGGCCTCGCGCACCAGAATTGCCACGCCGTTATAGGTCTTCTGGCCGGTGAAATAACTTTGATAACCCGCGGCATGGACTTCGGCCAGCGGGTATTTATCGTCGGGCAGCTTCAGTTCCTGCAGGCACAGCACATCGACCGGATTGGCGGTGAGCCAGTCCTGGACCTGACCGAGCCGGACTTTGAGCGAATTGACATTCCAGGTTGCGATTTTCATTTCTGCGATAACCGATTGATTTTGTTGCGTTTAAATTGGACGCCCGGTGAGATCGCGGGCGGCCGGGCCGATGCCGGCCATGATACCGGCACCGCCGGCCGAGGACAAACCGGTCTCGAGCGCGGGGCGCGTCGCGCGAAAACGGCGCATAGCCGAAGCCGATATCAGTTCAATTGTTAAATATCCTTAAGTTTTGCTTGATTTGCATGCCTGACCATTATGATCGGCCATAGGGTGTCGAATGTGGTCGCCTGCTCGATAACGCTGGATTGGCCTGCACATGCGGGATGTGTACAGCCGCAACGAAACGAGGTTGATGGGCTATTTTTGCCAAGCATGAAGATCCAACTGGCTGTCTTTGCCGTCAATGCGAACGACGCGAAGATTCTCGAACATATCCTCTCGGGCGCTCAGTACGAATGTGCCTTTTTCGCTTCGAGCGATGCCTTGCTGGCGGCGCTGGAAGTCGAATGCTACGACGCATTGATCGTGGATTGGGCGGGCGAGAACGCCGGTCCGGCGATGTTGATCCGGCGGCTGAAACACCGCGCCAGGAACAACCCGCCGCTGATGTGCATCACCGGCGCCGAGCACCCGTTGAGCGTGGCCGATGGCCTGCGGCTGGGCGCCGACCAATGTACCGTCAGACCGATCTCGCCGGCCGTGCTGGTGGCGCAGATCGAAGCGATGCTGCGGCGCGCGCGCGGCACCGACTTGCTCAGCAGCCGCGAGGTGCATGGCGATTACACCTTCCATATCAGCCGTCGGGAAGTCGAATTCATGGGCAAGCATGTTTCGCTCACGCACAAGGAATTCAATATCGCGCTTTTGATGTTTCGCAACATCTCGCACACGGTCACGCGCGCGCACATCCTGCGCATGATCTGGGGCGAGGCCAATCCGGCGTTTTCCCGCACGCTGGACAGCCACGTGGCGAAGCTGCGCGCCAAGCTCGAACTCAGGGCCGGCCAGCATGGCTACCGGCTCGTGGCGATATACGGCCACGGCTACCGATTGGATAGAATGGGAGCGGCGCGCCAGGCAATGTAGCCTCGGCGCGCCGTACCGCGTGCGTGCACGCACGACGGGATATCACAGGGGGAGTGATGAAAATTGCGTCGTTGGAAGATGACGAAGCCCACGCGGCGATCATGTCGCGCGTACTGCACGAGGCAGGCTACGAGTGCGCCACGTTCTCCACCGGACGAGCGCTGAACCGCCGGTTGCGCGAAGAAAAATTCGATATGCTGATCGTCGACTGGGAGCTGCCCGATACCAGCGGGCGCGACTTTATCCTGTGGTTCAGGACCCATTTCGGCAATGACACACCTGTGCTGTTCGTCACCGCCCGCAATCTGGAGGAGGACATCATCAGCGGGCTGTCGGCGGGCGCCGACGATTACCTGACCAAGCCGATCCGAACCAACGAGTTTGTCGCGCGGGTGCGCGCGCTGCTGCGGCGCGCATACCCGAGCGCATCCGAGGACAGCCTGATCGAGATTGGCCCGTACCGTGTCGACCTGCCGCAAAAGACGATTCACATGCACGACGAGCCGATTACACTCACGCCCCGTGAATTCGATCTGGCGAGGCTGCTGTTCCAGAACCTGGGCCGACTGCTGCCGCGCGACCTGCTGATGCAGGCGGTGTGGGGCCGCGGCGCGGAAATCGCCTCGCGCACGCTCGACACCCATCTGTCGCGCGTCAGAACCAAGCTCAGGCTGCGTCCGGAAAACGGCGTGCAACTGGTGCCTGTCTACTCGCGGGGCTATCGGCTCGAGCCGGTCGCGGCGCGCGACGGCACGGCTGCGGGCGAGGCGTGAGTCCGGCGGCCGCCGGTTCAGGCTGCCGGCGCCGGCAGGCGAATGATGAACGAAGACCCTTGGCCGACCGTGCTGCGGGCCGAGAGATGACCGCCGTGCTTGTCGACCACGGTCTTGACGAATGCCAGGCCCAGGCCCGTGCCGCCCGGGTCGTTCTCGCCGGGCGCGACAAAGCGGGCAAACTTCTCGAACAGCCGGGGCAAGGCGTCGGCCGGGATGCCCCAACCCTGGTCGTGAATGCTCAGGCTCCAGCCGTCTCGCGACGGCGCGATCCGGCAAACGACGCGTGTGCCGGGGTCGCTGTACTTGATCGCGTTATTGAGCAGATTCACGAGCGCGCGCGTGAGCAGTGCCCGGTCGCCCCGTATCGGCGCGCCGTCGTCGGGCATATCGGTGTCGATCTCGATTCGCCTGGCTGACGCCTGTTCCCACACGTCGTCGAGCGCGTCGAGCAGCAACTGGACGAGATCGACTTCCTCGAATTGATACGCCTGCGATTCGGCGCGTGTGAGCTGCACGAAGTCATCGGCCAGACTGAGCGTGCGCTCGGCGTATTTGCCGATGCGTTGTGCGAACACTTCCGGCGACAGCGCGCTTTCACGGTACTTTTGGTTCTCGAGCAATGCGAGGATCGACGATTGCGGCGAGCGGATATCGTGCGACAGGAAGCGCATGGTTTCGTCGCGTTGGCGTTGTGCTTCGCGAATCAACGAGATGTCGATCAACGTCACGATCCAGCCGATCGGCTGATGTGACGGGTCGAACAGCGCGACCAGCTTGACCAGGAAGTCGCGCTCGTCACCGTCTTGCGCTTCGACCGTGACCGGCTGCGCGTGCCCGGCCGCATGCTGCAGATGCGTGCTCCAGTCGCATTCGGTCGGCTGCCGCAAGCGGCTCAACAATGGGAGCAACGGCGTGCCACGCAATTGCGTCGTCCCGCGCGCGCCGAAATAGCGCAATGCCTCGTGATTGGCCAGCAGGACATTTTGATCGGGGCCGCAGATCAATGTCGCATCGGGCATGCTGTCGACACCGTCCTGAATGAAGCGGCGCATCGCGCGCACACGCTTGACCGCCTGGTGCATGACGTGAATCTGGCGCTCGACCGTATCGCTGATCAGCGGCGCCGGCGCCGTGCGCTCCGGCAGCAGGTGAGGCTCGCTGTCGAGCCGGGTGAACTCCTGGCCGAGATAGCGAATGACTGCCTCGAGGCGGCGCCAGCTCCACAGCGGATAGGCAACGACCAACAGGAATACGGTTGGCAGCGGCGCGATCCATAACCCCTCGCGGGTCAGCATCAGATAGCTCAGCGTCAGCGTGGCGAGCGTCAGCGCCACCGTCAGGGCCAGCGACTTGCGCGGCGTGAGGATGAAATGTCCCAGCATGGCCA
>JAGXBI010000339.1 GCA_018971155.1 Burkholderiales bacterium | reverse complement strand
GGCCGCTGGTCTGCATGGCGGCGGTCCTGGCGGGCGAGCTGGGCGCACCGCTCACCGCGACGATCTTCTCGCTGGAGCTCACGCACGACGTCAATGCGCTGCTGCCGCTGCTGCTGGCCACCGGCATCTCCTACGGCTTCACGGTGCTGGCGATGAAGCGTTCGATCATGACCGAGAAAATCGCCCGGCGCGGGTTCCACATCTATCGCGAATATGGCGTCGATCCGCTCGAGCGCCAGTACGTCGAGGACGTCATGACGCGCGACGTGCAATCCATTCCCGCCACCATGACGATCGGCCAGACGCTCGCTACCTATTTTGGGCCGCAGCAAATGCACCGCGCGTTCCCGGTGGTCGACGACGACCAGCATGTGATCGGCATGCTCGACCGGGCGACGCTGCTCAAGCAGGAAAACCACGAGGCAACGGTGCGCACGCTCTATGGCGCCAATCCCCCGCTGGTGGCGGTGCCGGGCGAGACCTGCCGCGAGGTCGCCGCGTGCCTGGCCACGCACGCACTCGAGCGCCTGCCGGTGGTCGAGCGTGCCGGTTCGACGCGCCTGATCGGCATCATCGCCCGCAGCGATCTGGTCAAGCCGTCGCGCACCTGGGTCGACGAGGAGCGCAAGCGCGAGCGACTCATGGGCCATGCGGCCATGCGCTGGCGGCGCAGGAATCCCACCGAAAAATCCCTGTAACACCGGGCGCCGCCGCCTTGCCGGGCGGGGCGCCCCGCGGTCGACGCCGAGGAGCGCATACAATAAGGGTTCGTGACGCTTTTATCGAACCATCCGAGGGAGACCGCTCCATGAAGCCAGCCCGCATGCTCGCCCTGCTATGCGCCACCGCCGCGCTGTCGGCAGCCACTTCGCTGTATGCCCAGAGCAACCTGGGATTCCTGCACGACACCCCGATGACCTTTTTGCAGGACCGCGACAGCGATGCGCTTTATCAGTCGGTCGCCAACGTGGCCGAGCACAACCGCGACGGGCAGACCACCCGCTGGACCAACGAAGGCATGGGCAACCCGGTGGTGGTGAGCGCGGCCATCACGCCCCAGAAGACCGTCAAGACGGTGACCCAAACCTGCCGTGACCTGGTCGTGGTGCTGTACAGCAAGGGGCAGAAGCAGGCCTTTTATCCCAACCTGTGCAGGACCGCCGATGGGAAGTGGCAACTGACGCGGCGTTAATCCACAATGCCCCAGTGCCGGGGCGGCCGGACGCGCCGCCGCCGGCCGGGGCATGATCAGGAGAACTCCCATGTGCCGCTGGCTTGCCTATACCGGAAACCCCATCCAGCTCGAGACGGTCGTGTTTCGGGCCAAGCACTCGCTGATCGATCAAAGCCTGCACTCGCGCATGGGCGCGACTACCACCAATGGTGACGGCTTCGGCATCGGCTGGTACGGCCAGCCGCACGAAGCGCCGTTTCTTTACCGCAGCGTGAGCCCCGCCTGGCACGACCGCAATTTACGCGAGGCCGCGCGTGCGATTCGCTCGCCGCTGTTCATCGCCCATATTCGCGCGGCCACCGAGACGCCGGTGCAGGAGACCAATTGCCACCCGTTTCGCCATAACCGCTGGCTGTTCGCGCACAATGGGTTGATTCGCGACTTCCACGCCTTGCGTCGCGACCTGATGCTGAGCATCGATCCGGCGCTGTTCGGGGCGATCGAGGGGTCGACCGACTCGGAGGTGATGTTCTACCTGGCGCTGACGTACGGGCTCGAGCAGCAGCCGGTTGCCGCGCTCGAACGCATGGCCGGGCGCATCGAGCAGATCGCCGCCAGTCATGGCGTCGAGAATCCGCTCAACATGACGGTCTGCGCGACCGACGGCGAGCAGGTCGTGGCGGTGCGCTACTCCAGCGAACACCAGTCGCGCACGCTGTTTCACAGCACGTCATTCAAGCATCTGCACGAACTCTATCCGCACGATCCGCGCATCAGCGCGGTGGGCGAAGACGCCTTCCTGGTGCTCTCCGAGCCGCTGGTCGATCTGCACGACGCGTGGGAAGCGATTCCGGAGAGCACGGCCGTGGTCGCGCGCCGCGGCAAAATCACGCAACAGGCGTTCGCGCCGCGCGTGCGGAGTTGACGTGCCGGTGCGTGGCCGGCCGTCGTCCGGCTACGCGCGTTTTCCGGCGGCGCGCGTGCGCGGCTTCGCCGATGCCGCGGCGGCAGCGCTCTGACGCAATTTGTCGAGTACGCGCCGGGTGGCTACCTTGCAGTCTTCGCCTTCGGTCTTGTGCGTGATGTCGTCGATGAGCGTACGCAGGTGGCGCTTGCTTTGCGCCAGGCGTCGTTCCAGCAACTCGATCTCGTCGATTTTGCGCTGAATGGTCTCGAGCAGCGCCGCATGTGGCCATGCTTCCAGATCGGGCGGCAGGACTGCCCGGATTTCCTCCAGCGAAAACCCAGCGCCTTGCGCGCAGTTGATGATTTCCAGGCGAGTCAGGGTTTGCGGATCGTATTCGCGATACCCGTTGGACTGGCGCTGCGCGGGCGGCAGCAAGCCCTGCGCTTCGTAGAAGCGGATTCGTGAGGCGGCAAGGCCGCTCAGTTTCGCCAATTCGCCGATTTTCATCGCATTTTCCCGGTGCTTGACATTAAAGTTAACTTTAAAGTTAAGGTTGCTCGGTCGTCAATCGAGGAAATACCGATGAAGCTGTTCACGCCCCTTGCGCTGCCCAATGGCGCCGAGATTCCGAACCGCCTGGCCAAGGCGTCGATGGAGGAAAACATGGCCGATGCCGACCATGCGCCATCCGATGCGCTGTTGCGCCTGTACGATGCCTGGGCCCGGGGTGGCGCGGGCCTCATTCTCACCGGCAATGTGATGGTCGACAGCCGGGCGATGACTGGCCCGAACGGCGTGGTGCTCGAAGACGACGCTCATCTCGAGCGCTTTCGTCGTTGGGCGCAAATTGCCCGCGCGCATGGCGCGCAGGTCTGGATGCAGATCAATCACCCGGGGCGCCAGATGCAGGCCGCGCTGGGACAGACGACACTCGCACCCTCGGCAGTGGCGCTGGATCTCGGCAGTTTGTCCAAACGGTTCGCGGTGCCCAAAGCCATGACGGATAAGGATCTCGCCGAGGTTGAGCGACGCTTCACCCGCAGTGCGGTGCTCGCCGAGCAAAGCGGCTTCACGGGCGTGGAGATCCACGCCGCGCATGGTTACCTGCTCAGCCAGTTCCTGTCACCGCTGACCAACCGGCGGCAGGATCAATGGGGCGGCAGCATTGAAAACCGCGCCCGCCTATTGGTGCGCATCGTGCGCTCGGTGCGCAGCGCGGTCTCGCCCGGCTTTGCCGTGGCGGTCAAGCTGAACTCAGCCGATTTCCAGCGCGGCGGCTTCGATGCCGACGACGCCAGGCGGGTGGTCGAGATGCTCAATCCGTTGGGCGTCGATCTGGTCGAGTTGTCGGGCGGGAGCTACGAGGCGCCGGCGATGCAGGGGCAGGCACGCGACGGGCGCACGCTGGCGCGCGAAGCCTACTTCCTGGAGTTCGCGCGCGATATCGCGGCGATCGCGCAGATGCCCCTGATGGTGACCGGCGGCATTCGCCGCCGCGAGGTGGCCGAGCGGGTGGTCCGCAGCGGCGTCGCGATGGTCGGCATGGCGACGGCCTTGTCCATCGCGCCGAACCTGCCGCGCGACTGGCTGGCGGGGCGCGACGACGCGCCGATGCTGCGCCCGATCGCCTGGAAGAACAAAGTGCTCGGATCGCTGGCCAACATGGCGGTCGTCACGTTTCAGCTCAGGCGTCTGAGCCGGGGGCGTGCCGCCGATCCCGCCGTCTCGCCGCTCAGGGCGCTGATGCTGGGCCAG